>NZ_VPDX01000045.1:0-12505 GCF_013417475.1 Acinetobacter sp. YH12249
TCCCTTCCCGAACTCAGAAGTGAAACCTCTTAGCGCTGATGGTAGTGTGGGGTCTCCCATGTGAGAGTAAGTCATCGCCAGCTCATTATTCCAAAAGCCCTCTGCTCACGCAGGGGGCTTTTTTTATGCGTGGGGTTTAAGAAAATTAATTATTTGATGGTTATTTAAACTGAATCATCACATAAAAGGCGAATTGAGAGGCGTATACTGAGCAGGTTCATGGAGCGGATATGTCCTCAAATTCATCTTCAAGCCATATCGCATATGGTTCATCTGCTTTTAAAGCTATTTTATTCTCCTTATTTCTGGCGGGTTTCGCGATTTTTTCATCGCTGTATTGTATCCAACCGATGATGCCGATTCTGGCGGATTATTTTCATATCTCTCCAACACAAAGCAGTTTTCCACTTTCCTTCTCTACCATTGCCTTGGCTATTGGCTTGATCTTTACTGGTCTGATTTCAGACCGTTTTGGCCGTAAGCCGATAATGGTCTGGTCGTTATTTTCAGTTTCAGTCTTACTGTTACTCAGTGCTTTACTGCCAATCTGGTCGATATTTCTAGCCACACGAGTACTGATTGGTTTAACGGTCAGTGGTGTGGCAGCCGTGGCGATGACTTATATTGGAGAGGAAGTGGTAGAGCAGGATGTGGGCTTTGCCATGGGGCTGTATATTTCCGGAACTGCGATTGGGGGCATGAGCGGACGGTTGATCGCAGGGACATTGGTCGATTTTATTTCTTGGCAATCTGCGACTCTGATCATTGGGTTACTGAACCTATGTATCGCTATAACCTTCTATTTTCTATTACCTAAGTCCAGACACTTTCAGGCTTATCCAATTCAATTCAGCCGTTTTATCAGAGCATTTCAACAGAATCTGAGTGATCCTAAATTAAGAATTCTGTTTTTACAGGGCTTTATCCTGATGGGGGGATTTGTCTCGGTATTTAACTATTTGAGTTATCGTTTGATTCAAGCGCCATTTGAATTGTCTCATGTCTGGATTGGTCTGATTTCGATTACTTATCTGGCCGGAATTTATAGCTCGCCACGAGCCGCAGCTTGGAGCAGGAAGTTTGGACGTTATAGGGTACTTGCCGCCATGCTTTGTACCATGCTGTTTGGCTTAGCCTTAATGTTGATTAATAACTTGGCTTTAGTCTTTATGGGTTTGCTGATTTTTACCTTTTCCTTTTTCGCTGCACATTCGACGACTAGTAGCTGGGTATCGGTGCAATCCTTACAATACCGTGCGGTAGGTTCATCCCTTTATTTGTTCTGTTATTACCTGGGTTCAAGCTTACTTGGAAGTTCAAGTGGACTATTCTGGGAAAATTCCGGATGGTTAGGACTAAGTATATTTATTGCTATTATTTTAGGATTGGGTTTATGGATGGCACAGCGTTTAAAACCTATAAATGATTCTTCAAAATCAGGATGAGTATATATTCCTAATAAAGGGCTTAAAGCTAATTTTGTATAAATTATAATCAAGCAACCTAAGCCGAATTCATGCTAAAATATTCGGCTTTCATCTTTGATCACTTTTCTGATCTTCCATCTGCCAGCCGAGAATTGCTAGCCATGTCTACTGCTTATACCGCTCAGACTGCGCCTAAAGCGTTGTTTGATTACGACAAATATTGGGCGTCATGTTTTGAACCCGCGCCTTTTTTGCCGATGTCACGCGAGGAAATGGACCAACTCGGTTGGGACAGTTGTGACTTTATTTTTGTCTGCGGTGATGCCTATATTGACCACCCGTCATTTGTGACCGGGATCATTGGACGTGTGCTCGAAGCACAAGGTTTCCGCGTGGGGATTATTGCCCAGCCGGACTGGACTAATGTAGAAGCCTTCCGTGTACTCGGTAAGCCGAATATTGCCTGGGGCGTTTCTGCCGGTAATATGGACTCGATGATTAACCGTTATACGGCGGATCGTAAGATTCGTTCAGATGATGCTTATTCTCCAGATAACCAGCCGAATAAACGTCCAGACCGCGCAGCAACCGTCTATTGCCAACGTTGTCGTGAAGCTTTCCCGGATGTGCCGGTATTACTCGGTGGTATTGAAGGTTCATTACGTCGTATCGCACATTATGACTACTGGTCAGATAAAGTCCGTCGTTCGATCTTAATGGATTCTAAAGCGGACTTGTTGATGTACGGTAATGGCGAACGCTCGATCATTGAAATCATGCATCGCCTGGCTAAGGGTGAAAAGATTCATCAGATTACTGATGTTCGTGGTACCGCATTCATTATCAATAAACATAACCGTGCTGCGAAAGCCCAGTTTGTGGAAATCGCATCCAATGATGTCGATACCATTGGCCGTGTCGATCCGATCATCAACCCCTATGTGATGAGCGAAGATATTGATGGTTGTGAAATTGAAAAAGATAAAGGCAACAGCTTAAGCCAATACCAGAATTTCCAGAAAGAAGTGGTAGCCAACCCAATCGTGCGTGAAGGGGACAATTTAGATCCAGATACGCAAATTGTGCAGCTACAACCAGCTTCTAAAGCAATTAAACATAAATTACCACCACGTGAATTGGCAGTGATTCGTTTGCCTTCTTTTGAAAAAGTGGCGAATGACCCTGTGCTGTATGCACATGCGAACCGTATTCTGCATCTGGAAACCAATCCAGGGAACGCGCGTGCCTTGGTACAAAAACATGGTGAACGTGATGTGTGGATCAATCCGCCACCGATTCCATTGACTACTGAAGAAATGGATTATGTGTTTGACCTGCCTTATGCACGTCTGCCACATCCGGTATATGGTAATGCACGCTTCCCGGCCTTCGACATGATCAAGTTTTCGGTGAACATCATGCGTGGCTGTTTCGGTGGCTGTACTTTCTGTTCGATCACTGAACATGAAGGTCGTATCATCCAGAACCGTTCTGAAGAATCGATTTTACGTGAAGTGGAAAAGATTCGTGATACTGCACCGGGCTTTACTGGAATTATCTCGGATTTAGGTGGCCCAACAGCCAACATGTACCGTTTGGCATGTAAAGATCCTGAGATTGAGAAGAACTGTCGTAAACCATCTTGTGTATTCCCAGGTGTATGTCAAAATTTACATACTGACCATGCACCGTTGACTCAGTTGTATCGTAAGGCACGTGCTTTACCGGGTATTAAAAAGATTCTGATTGGCTCAGGTCTGCGTTATGACCTTGCCGTATTGAACCCGGAATATGTCAGAGAGCTGGTCACCCATCATGTGGGTGGTTATCTGAAGATTGCACCAGAGCATACCGAGAAAGGTCCATTATCCAAGATGATGAAACCGGGGATCGGGACGTATGACCGCTTCAAGCAGATGTTTGACCGTTTCAGTAAGGAAGCCGGTAAGGAACAGTATCTGATTCCTTATTTCATCGCGGCGCATCCGGGTACCACCGATTACGACATGATGAATTTGGCTATCTGGTTGAAAAAGAATGGCTTCCGTGCCGATCAGGTACAAACCTTCTATCCATCACCAATGGCCACTGCAACCACCATGTACTACACCGGTAAAAACCCGCTGGCGAAAGTCGCGCGTTATACTGAAGATGTGGACATCGTGAAAGGTGAGAAACGTCGTCGTCTGCATAAAGCCTTCTTGCGTTATCATGATCCAAACAACTGGCCTTTATTGCGTGAAGCTTTAAAGGAAATGGGGCGTCAGGATCTGATTGGTAACTCGAAACAGCATCTGATTCCAACCTATCAACCTGCTGGTACAGATGGGCAATACCAGTCTGCACGTAAGAAGAATTCGACTGTAGCGGGTGATTCACAGAAACGTACTGCTAACCCAGGTAATCGTGGTCAGGCTCAAAATAACCGTCCGAAAAAAGGCCAGATTCTGACCCAGCATACTGGTCTGCCACCGCGTGAAACGGGTGATGCGAAAAAGCCATTCGGCGGCCCTAAACCTAAAGCAAAATCAAAGCCAAAATCACGTGCTTGATTAAGCTGATAAAAAAGACACTTCGGGTGTCTTTTTTATGTTCAGACTTTATTGATGCGGCTTTCAGGTTCTCAATTAAAATGTAAAATATTTTATTTTTAGTCGATTTAAATTTTTGAAAAATGATATAAAAATAACACTTTGTCGGAATTGTCTTACAGTTCAACCGATTTATATTGCGATCTATCAGGAGACTATTTTACAGTCGCATATAAGGATTTAACCCTAATTTCTATTGAAATAGCAAAAAGCGGTTTTTAAGTAACTGGCAATCAAGTTTTGCTAAGAATTGTATTGGTCTCTACACAGAATGGTAGCAGGGCAATTTTAAAAATAGTATGGGTTTATACTGGATAATAATAAAACAAGAATGATTATAAGAATGCAAGGATTGAGTCATGACCACCTATATGATTATAGGGAGTTTCTTGGTGTTCTGTGTCGTGCTCATGGCATGGAAGCAGCTAAGGAATAGCCCCAAACCACAAGACAGTGCCTTAAAACAGCGCGCTATTTTTAATCCAAATGAACAACTGACGTTTACACGCCTGAAAGAAGTGTTGCCAGATTATATTGTACTGGCACATGTTTCTTATGACGCACTACTTACCACTAAATTTGGCCGTACCCGGCACAAGTATCGTGATCTGATTGCAGATTTTGTGATTCTGGATCAGCAATACCAGATTGTTGCCATTGTAGCTGTAGATGATCCGGTAATTTTAAAACGTCCACAGCAGGCGCAATTTCAGGATGCCTTGTTGACTATGGCCGGTTATCGGGTCATTCGCTATGAAGATGTACCGGAATATTATCAGTTACGAGGAGATTTCCTGCGTGAGCAGGAGCATTCCAGTAAAGACCAGAGATTTACTGCTGTGAATGATCTCAAAAAATATCATCTCTATTCAGATCTGGAACGACGTAAAGTCAAAGCATTAAACTGATAGAACCTAAACGAAAAAAGTATGCCAAGCGCATACTTTTTTCTATTTTACATGAGTAGCAATTAGGCCTGAATAGAAGTCTATTCAGGTTTGACGGCTACGACAGTCAGTTCTACTAACACGCGTGGATCATACAGTTTAGCTTCGACACAAGTGCGGGGCAGGGCTTGAATATCTGCTACCCAGGCATCCCAGACTTCATTAAACGCAGCATAATCTTTTTCAATATCTTTGAGATAAATCGTTACCGACATGATCTGGCTTTTATCGGTACCGGCATCCGCCAGGAACTGGTCGATAATATCCAGTGTCTGCTGGGTTTGACCTTTGATATCCAGATCCAGGTCTGTGGCCAGCTGACCGGCGAGATGAACCAGATTGCCGGCAATGGCGATCTCAGAAAAGCGTTGTGAAACATGCAAACGTTGAACGGACATTAGCTTAATCCTTGGTTTTTGGCATCAAGGCTGCGACTAATGCAGTCAATAGGCAGCCTATCGCAAGATAGATGGCTACATAATGCCATGAACCATCACCCCAAATCACTAAGGAGGCTGCAATCATCGGGGTAAAACCACCACCGATAATACTGGCAACCTGATAACCGACTCCGGCACCGCT
The DNA here is from genome assembly GCF_013417475.1 of Acinetobacter sp. YH12249. Classification (NCBI taxonomy): domain Bacteria; kingdom Pseudomonadati; phylum Pseudomonadota; class Gammaproteobacteria; order Moraxellales; family Moraxellaceae; genus Acinetobacter; species Acinetobacter sp. YH12249. The sequence goes on from NZ_VPDX01000045.1 coordinate 5,548, forward strand.
ATAGCGGTATTCTGTACCAAATAGCGAGGTGAAGATGGGTTGATGCACGCTGACCACCATGTCATGCGCGACATTGGCCAGTAGAATGGCGCCAACAATAATCATCCAGGTATTTTGTGCATCCAGTGCCATAAAGAAAGGGAAAGCAGACAGTGCACCGATCAGGCCACCCCAGACACACATGGTTTTATGCTGGATTTTATCGGAGAGCCAAGCAAAGAAAGGAATACTGAAACAGCTGATCGCACCGATCATCAGGGTGATATTCAGGAAGAACTGTTTGTCCATGCCCAGATTATTGGTGGAATAGTTCAGGGCAAAGTTGGTGACCAGATACATGGTCAGCAGTTCGGTCAAACGTAAGGCAATAATATAAAAGAAAGCTTTAGGATGTTTGCTGATTGCCTGCAAGATCGGCAGTTTTTCTGGATGATGATCCGCCTTAATTACTTTCTCTACGAATTCTTGGGATTCATCCTGATCACGGCGAATCCACATCGCAATTCCGATCAGCACGATACTGGCAATAAACGGAATACGCCAAGCCCATTCAGCAAAAGCCTCTTCACCCAGTGTAGCAATAATGATCGATACCGCACCCGTTGCCAGTACCAGACCTACGCCATAGCCGACCTGAACGCCACTGCTATAAAAGGCTTTTTTGCCTTTAGGCGCATTTTCCACCGCCATCAGGGCAGCACCACCCCATTCACCACCGACTGCAAAGCCTTGAATGGCACGCAGGGTCACCAGTAAAACCGGTGCCCACCAGCCAATAGCTTCAAAATTAGGTAAAAAACCAATCCCGACAGTAGAAATCCCCATCAGGATGACAGTGAGTACCAGCATTTTCTTGCGGCCGAGCTTGTCGCCGAAATGGCCAAATACCACACCGCCTAGAGGGCGAAACAGAAAGCCAACACCAAAGGTCGCTAGTGCCGCCAAGGTGCCCATATTAGCCCCAATACTTGGGAAAAACTGGTCTTTAAAAATTAAGGCTGCAACAATGCCGTAAAGGAGAAAATCATACCAATCGACAACAGCACCAACAAAACTGGATAACGCCGCTTTACGCGCGCGTCGTTCTTGAATAACAGAAGAATTTACAGAGGACATGCAGGGAGGGATTCCATGAGATACATCAGAGTTGCCCTGTAATATTCGGATTTGATCGTCACGCCAATCACAGGACAGTATGCTGAAAGTAAAGGTGATTTTCAGCATCTCAGCACATACATGGATAATGCATTGCGCAGATAGAGTACTCCAAAAATTCAAAATGTAAAAACAAAGTTGCCGTATTTTTAAACTAACGTCTAATACTTGTACAAAATAGGCTTAAAGTAGCAGCAATTGCGTTTCTGTTTCACGTGCAGCGAGCTGATAGACGCCAAGCCCAATCAGCCGAAACTGCAGTTGAGGAGTAATATGCATCTCTTGAAGCAATAAGTGTAAAGCCTGCTCCAGTTCTTGCGGGCTACGCAGCAGCTGGCTGAAGCTTTTACTATGCTGCATGGTCTGAAAATTTTTCATTCTCAGTTTTACAGTAACCCCGCGGGCAGAGAGCTGTTTTTTTTCCAGATTTTGCCAGAGCTGGGCAATTAATGGCTGCCAGTAAGGCTGGCATTGCGGTAAATACAGATCATCATCGAAAGTCGTTTCCTTGGAAATCTGTTGGCGTTCCCGTTCAGCTTCAACTGGCCGATCATCAATGCCTTGAGCATAAAGAAAAAGACGCCGTCCATATTTGCCAAAATGCTGAATCAGGATCGCTTCTTCAGTCTGCTGTAAATCTCCCAAGGTTTCCAGATTCAAACTTTTTAGTTTTTCTTGAGTGACTTTGCCTACACCGGGAATTTTCTTCAGTGGAAGATCCTGAATAAAACGCTGTACTTGTGAAGGTTTGATAACACAGATTCCATTCGGCTTATGCCAGTCAGAGGCGATTTTAGCGAGAAATTTATTCGGCGCCACGCCAGCAGAAGCGGTTAGTCCAGTAGTTTGAAAAATATCTTCACGAATGCGCATTGCCACTTCAGTGGCACTCGGAATCTGCTGCAAATTTTCGGTGACATCCAGATAAGCTTCATCCAGAGACAACGGTTCGATGACCTTGGTATAAGTTTGAAATATTTGATGAATCTGACCAGAGACCTGACGGTATTTGGCAAAATCTGGTTCAATCACGATGACCTGAGGGCAGAGCTTACGTGCTTGAGTCATCGGCATGGCAGAGCGCAGTCCGAATTCGCGGGCCGGATAGGAGGCAGCCGCGACCACTGCCCGCGGATGATGCGAGGCAATCACCACAGGCAGAGCGTTCAGCTCCGGACGCTCACGCAGCTCGACTGAGGCGTAGAAGGCATCCATATCGATATGAATAATTTTGCGCATATCCAGTATCTTAAGTGGCTTTAGCTGGATTGGGAAGAGACCGGATTGACAAGTAAACAGGCTAAAGCATTATTCAAGACGAAGCATATCCTGCCTAAATAATTCAATATCCATTTCATGGTTGAATCAGGGAGAAATTGAGTTTATTTCTTGGCCGGAGGCTTGGGCTGATCCTGGGTGGGAATACTGTTCTGCTGTAAAAATTTGATCCAGTCCTGCTCTGAGCCATAAAACACGTTGAGATCCACAGTACGGGCAATGCCGGGAATTTCACCCTGACTGGTATGTTGCCAGAAGGTCCATTTAGGCGGACCCTTTAAATCTGGTAAACCTTGGTACTCACGTACCCAGAGCGGTACGTCAGTAAACTCTCCCGCCAGCACGATATTATAAAAAGATTTCGACACATAGAAGATCGGCTGCTTGCCATAATGGTGTTTTAAGGCATCATGCATGATCCGGATTTCCTTGAGCAGCTGCTCTTTGGAGTAGTGATTAATGCACTTGCTGTCATATTCCAGATCCATTACAGGAGGCAGGGCATCACTTTTACGTGGGACAGACTCTATAAAATTCTGAGCCTGAATGCTGCCATCACGGCAAAGTCGGTAAAAATGATAAGCACCGACCAGAAAGCCCTGTTCGCGGGCCTGCAGCCAGTATTCCTGAAACTTGGTATCTTTAAAATCGCCGCCTTCTGTGGATTTTAAATAGACAAATTTATATTTCTGTTTCGGGATTTTCTTCCAGTCTATTTCTTTCTGATGATGGGAAACATCGAAACCATGAATCGGATAATCTGCTGCATGCGCTGACGGCTGTTTGAAAACCAGCAGATAAAGCACAGACGTCACCACAAGTGTAATCAGCAGCCCGACTGCAATTACTGAGTATTTTTTCCAGTTGCTAGAGGTGGGAGCTGTTTTCATTTGCACGGTGGCCTGATTTACGGATATTCATATCGAGTATATATTCTGCCCTAGACTGGCGTATTTTTGGGAATATGCCAGAAAATATAGGCAGCAATAATATTAATACAGCCCAGACAGAGCAGCGAAACATGGAAGGCATTGTCCAGCTGTTCAGGGCCGAAGTAGGCACTAAACATATTCACCAGCGTACCCGCCAGTGCCACCCCGATACTCATTGACAGCATCATAATCATCGACAGGAAACTGTTGCCACTGCTGGCGTCCTGCTGGCTTAAATCTTTTAAAGTTAACGTATTCATTGAGACAAATTGCAGGGAATTCAGAATCCCGAACACAAAGAAATGAATGGCTCTTAGCCAGATTGGGGTTTCCGCCGTAGTCAAGGCAAAACTGGCAATACATAGACCGACCAGCAAGGTGTTGATCAACAAGACTCTACGATAACCGAAACGTTGAATGATTTTGCGGATAATCGGTTTAGATGCTAAAGAACCGAGTACGGTTGGAATCATCAGTAAACCGGTAATAAAAGGTTCAAAACCAAAAGCGACCTGCAACATTAAAGGCAATAAAAACGGAATCGAGTTACCGCCGAGCCGGGCAAAGAAATTACCCAGAATGCCAATCGAATAGATCTTATTTTTAAATAATTTACTGCGAAATAGTGCATTCAGATGAGTATGCGAATGGTAGGCGTAGATGAGTGAGGCAATCAGACCACTTCCGACCAGACTTAAGCTCCACCATAGTGGATATTGTGGATTGGCAAAGTTTTCAATCCCTAGACACAAGCCGATCATTGCGATGACCAGTAGAATAAAACCGCCAAAATCAAAACGCTGTACCGTCGGTTCGGTAATATTGGGCATAGCTTTAAAGGTAATCAATGCACCCAGCAGACCAATCGGCAGATTGATCAGGAAAATCCAGTGCCAGGACAGGTATTCCACCATCCAGCCACCTAAGGTTGGACCGATTAAAGGACCCATTAGTCCGGCCAGACTCATCAGACTCATAGCGGATAGAAACTGGGTACGAGGAATAATTTTCAGCATGGCCAGTCGTCCGACTGGAAGCAGCAAAGCACCTCCAATGCCCTGAAATACCCGATAAACCAGTAGTTCATTCAGATTCTCAGACCAGGCACAGCCGAGTGAGGCCAGAGCAAAAATAATGATCGCTGCAAAATAGATATTCCGAACCCCAAAGCGATCTGCCAGCCAGCCACTTAAGGGAATGCAGGCTGCCACAGAAAGCACATAGGCCACCACCACACTATGCATCCGTAACGGATCTTCCTGCAGGTTACTGGCAATCGCAGGCAAGGCGGTATTGATAATCGTGGTATCCAGGCCTTGCATGAAAAAGCCAATCGATACCAGCAAGACCAGCAGTCTGAATTCAGGTTGTAGGGATTGATGCGTAGGAGTGACATTCATGGATTTAAAAAATCATCTATTTTTAATAGTTTAAAGAAATCTATGCAGCAGTGTGACTGAAATAAAAACGATTGTGAATAGGAGTCGTGTAGACAAAATGCTAATGAATTCACAGCCTGATTTCAGTTATTGAAGAGGAAAGGGTAAAAGATATATTTCTATACTGCGAACCTCTCAAATTGATACAGATTCATAAATACGTCATTTTTGGAACACTTCAAGCTTCTTTTTAAGGAGCAGGCTACAAAAAAATATGACGGAAATGTCATGAAAATGAAATAAAACCGTCATAATCTGGGGCAAACTTCCAGAACTGCTGTACTGGGAACTGTCTAGTAAAAGGTTTTGTACTTATGACCATCGAGATTCTGATGGTAGTTGGCTTCTGTCTGGCCGCCTATTCCATCGTGGGGAATGATGTTCCGCAAACATTAGGAACATTTATTTCATCGAACTCACATCGCCCATGGTGGGTACTCTGGATTTACATCAGTACTATTCTGGTTGTGGTGTTAATGTATGGCTGGTTTGCTTCTGGAGTAGGGGATGCCTCTTATGGACGTCTGGAAACCATTCCTTTCCCTGAAGATGGGGTCACCTGGCTATATGTGGTACCGCCTCTTTTACTGATTATTTTGACTAAATATGGCATTCCGGTCAGTACTACTTTCTTGGTGCTCACGATCTTCTCCCCGAGCAGTCTGGGTTCCATGCTGACCAAGTCTATGATGGGTTACGCCGTCGCTTTCTTTGTGGCGATTGTGATCTATCGTCTGGTCATGAAAAAACTCGCGGTCTATTTCAGTGAAACCCGTGATCAGCAACATTCTCCGATGTGGATGGCCTTGCAATGGCTATCTACGGCATTTCTGTGGAGCCAGTGGCTGATCCAGGATCTGGCTAATATCTTTGTTTATGTGCCACGTCAGGTGCCGTTTGAGTTCCTGATCTTTGCCATTTCTGTCTTTGTGATACTACTGGGCATGATTCTTTACCAGCGTGGTGGAGCTATCCAGAATATTGTTGATACCAAGACCGGGGTGACGGATGTCCGTTCTGCTACGATTATCGACTTTATTTATGCATTGATTCTGCTGGTGTTCAAAGAGTGGAGTAACATCCCGATGAGTACCACTTGGGTATTCCTGGGGTTACTGGCCGGTCGTGAATTTGCGATTTCGATGCTGGTGACCGAAGTCAACAAGCACCGTACTTCACGGAATGTCAGCAAAGATGCCATGAAACTGATGTTTGGTCTAGCCATTAGTGTGTTTCTGGCGACGACTTTGCCTTGGTTCTATCACACGATTTCCGGTTAATGTCTTGGCATGTATAAATGAAAAAAGCGAGCATCAAGCTCGCTTTTTTATGGCTTTAAATCATTGCTATTTAAAGCAGACAAGAAAATTTAAACGACGAAACGTTGCGGAGCATCCAGATTCAGCAAGGTGGTATAAATCTGATCTGCATGTTCACAGATAATCAGTTTAGCCCGATGTTGGGGCGGCAAGAAGCCTTCCTGCACCGCAAGATCAAGCTGGGCAATCAGGGGATTATAAAAGCCATTGACGTTATACAGCATCATCGGTTTTTGATGCTGGTTCAGCTGACCCCAGGTCGCAATTTCCAGAATTTCTTCAAAGGTTCCCAATCCACCCGGCAAGGCGACAAAGGCACAGGCACGATCTGCCATCATGGCCTTACGCTGATGCATGCTGGTGACGATATGCAGTTCTGTGAGTTGAGGATGGGCAATCTCATAATCCAGCATAAATTCCGGAATCACGCCCACCGCTTCACCACCATGCTGAATCATGGTGTCTGCCACCTGGCCCATCAGACCAATACTGGCGCCGCCATAGACCAGACCAAAACCATGTTCGGCCAGACCTTGTGACAGTTGAATCGCTTTTTCCAGATAAATCGGTTTGTTGCCGGCACGAGAGCCACAATATAAAGCTACTAGCGGGCGTGTTGTTTTTGGGGAGTTATCATTAAAATAATCGGTCATTTCCATTACACTTTGCATTTATTTTTTTCACCTTATCATTTTTTTATCTACTTACCTCTGTACACGACAAAAATAGATAACTCATTGAAATAATGTCACAATAATTGTTTTCTAACGACGAATACTATGACACATCTCAATGAGTTATATCTTATCTTAAACAAATCTCTAAAATGGAACAA
>NZ_VPDX01000046.1:0-12252 GCF_013417475.1 Acinetobacter sp. YH12249
TGAGGATCAGAAAGCTTGTTTGAATCGATGTATTTCATCCGCAGATTATGCACGAATGCCAAGAAATCCGGAGTGCAAATATTAACCAAAAAGAAGATCGTTTTTTGATTTATGAAAGAGATCTATTATCTAAGTTTCAACTATTTCTCTAAGTTAAATACTATTTTGGCATTAAAGTTGCTTTGATTATTTCATAATTATTATTGATAAAATTTAAAAGAAATAGCCTAAGTATTTGCTTAAAGAGCAATAACTATAATAGCTAAATAAACTACTTAATAATAAAGATTCGAGTTTGTGCTTTTGGAGCTAATTGATTGCAGTAGTCAATTAGCTCTTTTTCTTTATGATAAAAAATGGCTAAGCCAAAAGAATTTTAACCCTTACTTTGGCTCAGGCGGCGTTATGCCAAACTGTAAATAAGCCATATTGGTCGCAATACGACCGCGCGCAGTACGCATCACATAACCTTGCTGAATTAGATAAGGCTCAATCACATCTTCCAGAGTACCTGAATCTTCTGCCATTGCTGCTGCCAAAGCTTCTACACCCGCCGGGCCACCATCAAAGCGTTCTAGCAACATCGACAGGTAACGACGGTCGAGAGTATCCAAGCCATCTTTATCCACGTTCAACATATCTAATGCACGTTGAGCCATTTCCTGAGTGACTTCACCTGTGCCTTTGACTTGAGCATAGTCACGTACACGACGTAATAAACGGTTGGCAATACGCGGTGTACCACGAGAACGACGTGCAATTTCTTTTGCGCCATCTTCGGTCATTGGAACATCCATCAGACTCGCAGAACGTTTCACGATATGGGTCAGATCATCAACCGAATAGAATTCCAGACGCTGCACAATCCCGAAACGGTCGCGTAGTGGAGAAGTAAGTAGACCAGCACGTGTCGTTGCAGCGACCAAAGTAAATGGTGGTAAGTCCAATTTAATCGAACGGGCAGCAGGACCTTCACCAATCATGATATCCAGCTGGTAGTCTTCCATGGCTGGATAAAGGATTTCTTCAATCACAGGTGACAAGCGGTGAATCTCGTCAATAAACAGAACATCACCTTCCTCAAGATTGGTCAGCATTGCTGCCAGATCGCCCGCACGTTCTAATACTGGACCGGAAGTCGATTTGAGATTGCCACCCATTTCACGGGCAATAATATTCGCTAACGTCGTTTTACCTAGACCTGGAGGTCCAAAGATCAAAGTATGATCGAGAGCTTCAGCACGGCCACGAGCAGCACCAATAAAGATTTCCATTTGCTCACGCACCACGGGCTGACCGATATAGTCATCGAGGGAAGCCGGGCGGATGGCACGATCAAAATGATCTTCGGGTTTTTCAGAACCACTGATGAGACGGTCTTGCATATCTATTAACTTAATCTCTTTATCGAAGCTGTTTGATGCTGCAGAAACAGCCTCAAATAATGATTTGTATTTAACTGCCATTGTGTAGGCGTTGTCTTACTTTTGAAAGATCAAAAGTAACAAAAATCTTTTGTTGAGTTGAAGGTACTTCCTGTACCTCAACTCAACCGGCGACATCCATGTCGCCAAAGCTCGAGCAAATTTTGGATTGAAAATTTGCTCATAGGTAAATTGCTTATTTATTCATCGACTTTAATGCAGCACGGATGATGTCACTGGCTTCGGTAAACTCACCTTTGGCTGCATTCACCAGTTTTTGCGCTTCAGCCGGTTTATAACCGAGAGATTGTAATGCTGCTTCAGCTTCAGCTACGGCTGAATTGCCCATAAACTGAATTTGTGGCGCTGTCGAGTTGCTTGGAGCAGTGCCCGCAGACATAGCTTTAAAGCGGTCGCGCAGTTCAATCATTAAACGTTCAGCAGTTTTCTTGCCGACTCCAGGCACTTTAACCAACGTATTTACATCTTCATTCTCAACAGTATGGATCAGCATCTCCACACTTAAAGTTGAAAGAATGCCGAGTGCCATTTTCGGGCCAACGCCGTTCACTTTTAATAAAGTGCGGAAAATGGTTTTTTCCTGAGCATTTAAAAAACCATACAGTAATTGTGCATCTTCACGTACAGCCAGATGTGTCCATAGGGTAATTTTCTGGCCTTTTTGCAACTGGCAAAAAGTAGTGAGCGGCGTATCAATTTCATAACCCACACCATTCACATTTAATAATACAGTCGGTGCTTCCAGCGCCAGCACTTCACCAATCAGGCATCCAATCATCTTTTATCATTACTCAATTCAGTTTTGCAGCATAGTAGTCAGCATTTTCAGGAAAGGCAAAATCTCCTTCTGCAAAACAGGTGATTTTGCTGCAATAAGCATCTAATTCAGCAAGATGTTTTATAACAATCCGGCTTTATTACCCTGCAATTCCTGTGACAGGTTATAAGCCTGATGATCCGAAAATTTCGAGATAATATCTAATACCTGCATAATATTGTCATAATGGCTGTCTTTAAAATTCGCCCCTGAACGTTGCAGGATCGACATTAACCGCTGTTCCTTAAAGCTCAGGTTTTTATGTGGTGTGGTCAGCGGAATAAAGGCATCCAGAATATTTTGCAGACTTTGATGGGCAATGATCTCTAGGCCCGCTTTCTGTGGATGTTCAAAAATCTTGTCACGTGCCAGTTCTTTGGCGCGGTTAATACCACTTTCAATATCTGACGAACAATATTGCAATAAAGTGCCTTGTAACTGACCAGATAGAATCTGGTCATGGTGGCGTGCAAAAGCAGTCGTCACTTCATTCACCAGACGTTTCATCACACGGCCACGCAGTGCAGCAATTTTCTGTTGCCAGGTCGTATCAGGCATGCCGATTTCAGAAGGCGTTCCATAATCTCCGAGCAGATTTAAAAATACCGGTTCCACTTCAGCATAGCTGAGCATGTTCAAGCTAATGCCATCTTCTAGGTCAATCAGGGCATAACAAATATCATCGGCTGCTTCGAGTAGATAGGTCAGTGGATGACGACAATATCGATACTCGCCGAGCTGGATTAGTCCAAGCTCTTCCGCAATTTGCTTTAAAATCTCTTTTTCTGCCTGATAGCAGCCAAATTTGGCACGGCTACTGGCAGGTAAATCTACTTGTGATGCCATGGTTTTTGACAGCCACGGATATTTTAAATAAGCACCCAAAGTGGCATAGGTCAGGCGCATGCCGCCATCATTTGGATGATAGTCAATCTTGGTTAGAAGCCGCAGGCCTTGGGCATTGCCTTCAAACTGACGTACATCTGCTTCCTGTTCAGGACTTAAATCTTTTAAGAAGTCAGTATGTGATACATCATCAAACCATTCGCGGATCGCATATTCACCGGCATGGCCAAAAGGCGGGTTGCCAATATCATGGGCCAGACAAGCGGCTTGAATGATGGCGCCCACATCCGCTGGAGACACCCAGGGTGGAAGCTGGTCTTTAATTTTCTCTGCGGCCAACATCCCTAGCGAGCGGCCAATACAGGAGACTTCCAGTGAATGCGTCAGGCGCGTATGAATACCATCGTGCTGGGTTAAAGGATGCACCTGGGTTTTACGGTTGAGCTGCCGGAAGCTCTGGGAAAAAATAATACGGTCATAATCTTTGTGGAACGGGCTACGGGCCAGTTCTGTACTCTGCTTTTTACTACCAATCCGAACTGTCGAAAGCAGTTCCAACCAACGCATTTGAGTCATTTATCATTATTCAGTTCTCTACTTTCTGCATCATGCCAAAAAAGAGCGTAAAGCACTAGGGCAGTGCGACATGAAATGTCATTTTGAATTAGCTTAGCTGAAATACAGCGAAAGATTGTCAATTTGGTGACAGGGCTGAGCCAGCAATTTCAGGCAAATTATGACCATAATAAAATCAATTTGCAGACCAAATATGACGACAGCACACGCTACACCACCTAATATTTTACTCATCGTCGCTGATGATCTGGGCTTTTCTGATCTGGGTGCATTTGGTGGAGAGATCCAGACACCACATTTAGATGCAATTGCCCTGGAAGGATTACGCCTGACTAACTTTCATACCGCATCGACCTGTTCACCCACCCGTTCCATGCTACTTTCCGGCACAGACCATCATCTGGCAGGATTGGGTTCCATGGCCGAAGCCATACGACCTGAACAGAAAGGCCAACCGGGTTATGAGGGGTATTTAAATGATCAGGTTGCGGCTCTACCGGAACTGTTACATGATGCAGGCTATTACACCATCATGTCTGGAAAATGGCATCTGGGCTTAACTCCAGACCGTTTTCCGGCACGCCGTGGTTTTTAAAAGTCATTTACCTTGCTCCCGGGTGCAGCCAATCACTATGCGTTTGAACCCGATATTCCAGAAGAAGAAATTCCGGGCCTGTTGAAAGTAACTCGGGGGCTCTATGCAGAAAATGATGAATACATTACGGCATTGCCAGAAGATTTCTATAGTTCGGACTATTTTACAGATCGCTTGCTGGATTATCTGCAAGATGATGAGAGTCGTGCAGAACGCCCATTCTTTGCGTATTTGCCATTTTCAGCACCACACTGGCCTTTACAAGCCCATCCGGAAGATATTGCCAAATACAAAGGTGTATATGATGAAGGTCCTCAAGTATTACGTCAGAAGCGTTTAGCCAAAATCAAAGAGCTCGGTTTAGTAGGTGAAGATGCTACGATTCATCCAGTATTGGCGAAAACTAAATTCTGGAACAGCTTAACGGATGAAGAAAAGCAGTTCTCGGCGCGAACCATGGAAGTCTATGCAGCAATGGTCGATCGTATGGACCAGAATCTTGGTCGCGTGATTGAATACCTGAAACAGACTGATCAATACGACAATACCATTATTATTTTTCTTTCGGATAATGGGGCAGAAGGCGCGCAGCTGGAAGCATTACCAGTCTTTGGTCCTGATATTGAGACCGTAATTGCCAAATATTATGACAATGCTCTGGAAAATATTGGCAAGGGTAATTCCTATGTCTGGTACGGTGAGCATTGGGCGCAGGCGGCCACAGCGCCATCTCGACTTTATAAAGCGCATACAAGTGAAGGTGGAATTCGTACACCTGCATTCATCAAGCATCAGGGCTTCGCACGCCAAAATGGCATCAGTCATGAATTTTTAACGGTGATGGATCTACTGCCGACTTTACTGGAAACACTGAATATCCAGCATCCGGGACAGCAATATAAAGGTCGTGAACTGGTGCCATTACGGGGTAAAAGCATTTTGCCGTATTTGCAGCAACAGCAGGCCCATATTCATGCTGAAGACCATGTCACGGGTTGGGAGCTGTTCGGACAAAAAGCCTTACGTAAAGGGGATTGGAAGGCTTTATTTATTCCCGCACCGAATGGCCCAAACAAGTGGCAACTCTATAACCTGGCAGAAGATGGCGGTGAAACAGAAGATCTGGCAGAGCGTTATCCAGAAAAATTACAGGAGCTATTGGCAGACTGGAAAGTTTATGTACGAGAAAATGGTGTGGTAGAAATTGAAGGTGGGGGAATTTTATTAAATAAAACTGCCTGAGCTAATCTTATTAGGGTATCGAATTTCAAAACTAAACAGATATTCGTGAGAATGAACTAAAAATAAAAAACAGGTCAAACGGCCTGTTTTTTATAGAACAATAATTTTGATAGAAAGAAAATCTTAATCTGTAAGCTGAATAGTTAATATAGTTGATCATCATTCAGACAGATGGCAAAAAGCAGCGCAGCTACCTATTTTTGATCAAGAAATAATAAAGAAGTCAATTCTTGGCTCATTTTTATTAAAAATTGAGATTAAATTTTAAACCACTTGATATGATCAATAGTGTTGAAAAATAATACAAAATTTTTAAGTTGAATTATTCTTGACTAGTTTTAATTTTTCTTTAACAAATTGTGTTAAGCTGTGCGACTACATTCAATTTTTTTATCTGAAAATAAAAGCATTATTTATAAAATGCTATAGCTTTTCGCTTGAGTTTTCTCATTTCCTCTCTAGCCGATTTATGTATTTCACAGTAGAATATGCGCTCTCTCAAGTCACATTGTGGCATGGTCGCTCGATCATCCCGTGGAGCCAAAATCAGCATGTTTATCGTTGCCGGTGCACCTGCACATTCTTCTTTTAAGAAAGCTCAACTACTCACACGTTTATCGTCAATTAGTTCTGTTCAATCACTAGAAAGTCAATTTGTTTATCTTTTTGACCAAGCGCTCAACGAGCAACAACAGCAATCCGCTTTACAGCTTCTCAACGATGGTCAATCATTTGAACTGCGCCAGGCTGCAAGTGATGAAATCCAGATTCTGGTGACACCGCGTGTCGGCACGATTTCACCATGGTCATCAAAGGCAACTGATATTTTTGCCAACTGTAATACACCGGTTCATCGTTTAGAACGCGGTGTTTTGTTTACTTTGAAGGGCGAAAAAGAGCTTTCTAAAGAAGCATTACAGATCTTGCATGACCGCATGACTGAAAGCGTTTTCAATGCGATTGAAGATGCTGCAGTATTATTTACTGAAACTGCTCCGAAACCTTTGAACTCGATTGATATCTTGGGTCAAGGTAAAGAAGCACTGGTAAAAGCCAACAATGAATTTGGCTTTGCGCTGTCTGAACAGGAAATTGATTACCTGACAGAGGCATTTACTAAACTGGGTCGTAACCCGAACGACATCGAACTGATGATGTTTGCTCAGGCAAACTCAGAGCACTGCCGTCATAAAATCTTCGGTTCTGAATGGACGATTGATGGTGAAGTTCAACCATTGTCATTGTTCCAGATGATCAAAAATACCTATAAAGAATCACCAACAGACGTATTGTCGGCTTATAAAGACAACGCATCGGTGATTGTTGGTTTTGATACGCAACGTTTCTATCCAACTCAAGAAGATAACGGTCAACACGTTTATAAATACAAAAGCCAGGCCGCTCACATCTTGATGAAAGTGGAAACTCACAACCACCCAACAGCGATTGCACCATTTGCCGGTGCTGCGACAGGTTCAGGCGGTGAGATTCGTGACGAAGGCGCGACTGGTCGTGGTGGTAAACCGAAAGCTGGTTTAACGGGTTTCACCGTATCTAACCTGAATATTCCTGGCTTCGAACAGCCTTGGGAAGAAAACTATGGCAAACCTTCACGTATGGCATCTCCACTTCAAATCATGATTGAAGGTCCATTAGGCGGCGCAGCGTTTAACAACGAATTTGGTCGTCCAGCGCTGACGGGTTATTTCCGTACCTTCGAACAAAACGTCAATGGCGAAGTGAAAGGCTTCCATAAGCCAATCATGATCGCGGGTGGTTACGGTAACATTCGTCCGGACCACGTTGAAAAAGATGCGATTCAACCAGGTGACTTACTGATCGTGCTTGGTGGTCCAGCCATGCTGATCGGCCTTGGTGGCGGTGCAGCATCTTCTGTAGACAGCGGTAAACTGGGTGAAAACCTGGACTTCGCTTCTGTACAACGTGAAAACCCGGAAATGGAACGTCGTTGTCAGGAAGTGATTGATACTTGCTGGCGTATGGAAGATGAAAACCCAATCGTTTCTGTACATGACGTCGGTGCGGGCGGTATCTCGAATGCGATGCCCGAGCTGGTAAATGACCATGAGCTAGGTGCAATGCTGGATCTTCGTAAGATTCCATCACTTGAGCCAGGCATGTCGCCAATGGAAATTTGGTCAAACGAAGCGCAAGAGCGTTATGTACTGGCGATCCGTCCAGAATCTCTACCTTTATTCGAATCGATCTGTGCGCGTGAACGTTGTCCGTTTGCGGTATTGGGTGAAGCGACTGAAGCACGTCACTTAACAGTTGAAGATCCATTGTTTGGTAACAAGCCAGTGGATATGCCAATGCAAGTGATGCTTGGCGGAACACCACGTATGAGACGTTCATATGAAACTGCTCCGCGTAAAGGCGATGACTTTGATGCGTCTAAAGTGACTGATCTGAAAGATGCGATTTATCGCGTGATCAAGAACCCAACAGTCGCTTCTAAATCATTCCTGATCACTATTGGTGACCGCTCGATTACCGGTATGGTGGCACGTGACCAGATGGTTGGTCCATGGCAGGTTCCTGTGGCTGATGCTGCAGTAACAACAACCAGCCTTGTCGGTTACACAGGTGAAGCAATGGCAATGGGTGAACGTCCACCAGTTGCATTGTTAAACCCAGCGGCTTCTGCACGTTTATCAGTTGCTGAATCGATCTCAAATATTATGTCTGCGAAGATTGATCAAATCAGTGACATCAAACTGTCTGCAAACTGGATGGCTGCTGCAGGTCAACCGGGCGAAGACCAAGCATTGTTCGAAGGTGTAAAAGCCATTGGTATGGAAATGTGCCCAGCACTGGGCATCGCAATTCCAGTCGGTAAAGACTCATTGTCAATGCGTACCACCTGGAATGACGAAGGCGAAGACAAATCTGTTACTTCTCCAATGTCAGGCGTGATCACTGCATTTGCACCTGTAACTGATGTTCGTAAGACATTAACCCCTGAGCTGAAAAATATTGAATCTGTACTGGTTCGTATTGATCTATCTAAAGGTCAGTTCCGTTTAGGCGGTTCGATCTTGGCTCAGGTATACAAAGCAATTGGTTCAGTGACTCCTGATGTCGACAGCTTTGATGACTTCAAAGCATTCTTCGCACTGGTTCAAGACTGGAACAACCGTGGTCTGATCAAGGCTTACCATGACATCGGTGATGGTGGTTTACTGGCAACTGTTGCGGAAATGATGTTTGCTGCACGTCTAGGCGTAGCGCTAGAAGACCAATCAGTTGAAGCATTGTTCGCTGAAGAAATCGGTGCAGTTCTGCAAATCGCGAAAGCAGATTGGGAAGCATTGCAAGCAGAAATCACTGCTTCTACTCTGAAAGATGCGATCTCTGTAGTAGGTACAGTGAACAACTCTGACCAGTTATCTGTAAATGGTCTGGTACTGGAACGTGCTGACCTGCAAGTCGCTTGGACTGAAGTTTCTCATCAAATCCAGCGTCTTCGTGACAACGTAGAAACTGCAGATCAAGAATTTGCATTAGTTACTGATAAATCACACAAAGGTTTGATTGCTCAACCGACATTTGATCTGAACGAGCAAATCGAAGCGCCGTACATTAATTCACGTCGTCCAAATATGGCGATTCTGCGTGAGCAGGGTGTAAATGGTCATGTGGAAATGGCAGCAGCATTTGATAAGGTCGGCTTCAATACAGTTGACGTACACATGAGTGACTTGCTTGCTGGTCGTATCAGCCTGGATGACTTCGAAGGTCTTGTCACTTGTGGCGGCTTCTCTTACGGTGACGTATTGGGCGCAGGCGGTGGTTGGGCGAAATCAGTATTGTTCAATCAGCAGCTTCGTGACCAGTTTGAGAAATTCTTTAACCGTCAGGAAACCTTCTCTTTAGGGATCTGTAACGGCTGTCAGATGCTGTCACAATTAGCTCCACTGATTCCAGGTGCAGATGCTTGGCCTCGGTTCCATCGCAACAAATCAGAAGTATTTGAAGCACGTAGCGTCAATGTTCGTGTAGAGAAATCTCACTCTGTATTGCTAGAAGGTATGGAAGGTTCAATTCTTCCAATCGCTGTGGCACATGGTGAAGGTCGTGTGGTTGCATCAGCTGAAAGCATTGCTGCATTGAATGCCAATAACCAGGTGATTATGCGTTATGTGGATAGCCAGGGTAATGCGACTGAGCAATATCCATTGAACCCGAATGGTTCGCCTGAAGGGATTTCTGGTGTAACTTCGAAAGATGGTCGTGCGACTATCTTGATGCCACACCCTGAGCGTAACTTCCGTGCGATCCAGCACTCTTGGAAACCAGAAGACTGGGATCAGGACGGTGCATGGTTACGCATGTTCCGTAATGCTCGCAAATTTATTGGTTAATCTGATTTAGTTTCAAAAAAGGGTCGCAGCAGCGGCCCTTTTTTATAATTTGAACTTATGGGAAATTAGTAAAACTAGAAAAATCATTTACTTTTGTTTAGACTAGCTTCATCAATTGCCACCAGTGGGTGGCTTTTTGCTTTCTAAGCAGTTTGAAACATTTATTTAATTTTCTCCCGCTGAACTGGTTTAGATTTTGCTTTTATATCTGCATAGAAGTGATATTGTGTAAATAATGCACAATATTTATGCACTTTAAAGGAAAGATGGTATAGATCAGTTCAGTATCAACACTCAAGAATGAGGTGGTGACATGGCTAAGACGCTCAGAATAATGGATAGAACAGAATTACGTCAGAAAGGTTGGTGGTTATTTGGTTTTGTCGTTGGCCTACAGGTGCTGTTCTTGGTAGGTAGTTATTTGCTACAGGGTTCTTGATCAACAGATTTAAAAAAGCCACCGAGAGGTGGCTTTTTTATCGCTAAACAGTGAGCTGAATCTGCTTTAACGTTACCTTCAGCGTATTCACATAATCAAAAGCATTATTAATACTGTGCTGATAACACCAAGCGATATAACCAACCGGCCTAACCAGAATTACACAGATTCATGAATTTCAGACTTGCCATCCCAAGTGCCATACACATAATGAGAAACAATCCGAATCACATCCAAATATGGCAAGTTCAGTGATTCAGCTGCCTGACTCCAGCCTTCACCCGATTCAGTGTCGAATACTGCGTCATGCAAGACACTATGTGTATACCTGAAACAGGAATAAATGTATGAGATGCAAAGTCTGGTCATGCATAGAAGGTAATTATATGAGTTTTCGTATAAGCTATTGATCTATTAGTATTTTCAATATGTTGGCCTAAATCGTAAGATAAGCACCTATTTTTTGAAGTGAGCAATCTATGGAACTTCGACATTTACGCTATTTTATTACCGTGGCGCAGGAGCAGAGTTTCACTAGGGCTGCTGAAAAGCTGTTTACGGCTCAACCTTCTTTAAGCCAGCAGATTAAAGATCTGGAGCAGGAAGTTGGCGTTAACCTGTTTGAGCGTTCTTCACGAAAAATACAGTTAACCGATGAAGGTAAGGCCTTTTTAATCTATGCAGAAAAAGCTCTAGAAAATGCCAAATTGGCCGTTGCGTCAGCACGACAGGTGGCCCAGCAGAAAAATAACCAGATTCATATTGGTTTTCTGAATGTTGCCGAACTAAAAGTCATGCCACATATTTTGGCCAAGTTGAAAAAGACCATGCCAGATCTGAAAATTCATCTGCATAGCCTGTTCTGTCTGGAACAGCTTCAACGTCTAAAAAATGCTGAACTAGATCTAAGTATTACCCGTTTTCAGCTAGATCATCCAGATTTTGACAATATTCATTTATTGACAGAACAAATTCACTTGGTTGCAGCCAAGCATTTGCACCCAACCGATCGAATACTGAAATTACAAGAACTGAAAAATCATACGATTATTATGTGTGATCAGAATGCATCACCTGTATTTTACGAAAGACTCAATGCCTTGATGTCCTTTGATCAGCTAAAGCACGATCAAGTGCTGTGGGCGACCAATGTGCTACAGCATATTAACCTGATCAATATGGGTATGGGTTTTAGTTTTGCTCCCGATTATTTATTACGTTTCCTGAATGATGAAGTGAAAGTGATCCAGACAGATCGACCTTTACCCCAGGTAGAACTATATGCAACATTTAACAAGAACTCTCAAAATCCAGCATTGAATATTATTATCGAAGCCCTTAACAATACGGTAAATGCTTGAAAAACTTGTAGGGATATATGCTTAAACTGATTTATTACGTACCAGATGAAAACCTAGAGGAAACCAAGAAGGCTGTCTTTGCAGCAGGTGCGGGTGGGATTGGTGAATATACCGACTGTGCCTGGCAAGTGCTGGGAACTGGACAATTTAAGCCACAGCGCGGTGCAGATCCTCATATTGGGGAAATCGGCCAGCTGGAAAATGTGGAAGAATGGCGGGTCGAAATTCTTGTACCTGATGAAAAGGCGGTTGAAGTGGCTAAGGCTCTAAAAGACAGTCATCCTTATGAAGAACCGGCATTTGAATTTATACAGCTTTTAGATATAAAAGTTTAAATTTTAGAAGTGATATAAACCGACGGTGCATTAGTGTTGATGTGCCGTCTATATATTAAAAACACCCAATCTGCTTTTATTATTATAACCCGAATCGCGGATAAAAAATTGACTTGAAAAATAAGAGGACTAGAGCCATCAGTTGAGTTACCACACAAAACTTAAAACTCTAGTCCCGATGTTTAATAGTACCGAATTATTTTGCGTAATT
>NZ_VPDX01000047.1:0-9740 GCF_013417475.1 Acinetobacter sp. YH12249
TTATAATCAGCGAAGAATTCAAAAAGGCTTGGATTTTAAGACACCAAATCAAATGGCAGAAGACTTTTATCGGTTAGCTGCCTAGAATCTCCCAAGTGAAAGTCTCCTGCTAATTCAGCACACATCAGAGCGATTGCTAAAGCTAAACCACACAAGAAACAGAAAATTGAGTTAAATAATCTAGGTCGAAAAAAACTAGATAAGCGACAAGATACTCAAAAAGCAAAGCTCAAAACATTAATATTTACAGCAACTCACAAGTTGGTTGATAAAGCCAAAGTGATTGTTGCGGAAGATTTAACATCCCCAATTCAAAGTAAACGCAACTATGGCAAAAACACCAATAGACGCTTAAATACATGGGCTAAAGGTTTGTTAGCTAATGCCCTAACTTCTATATCTCACCGTAGAGGTTCTACGGTGCATCTAGTCAATTCTGCATATACTTCGCAAAGTGATTCTTTCTTGCATGGCCTTTTAATAGGTACACGTAAGGGAGATCGTTTTCACCGTTTCAATGGGGAAGTTGTGCAAGCTGATTGGAATGCTGCGAGAAACGTGCTTGCAAGATTAAACGACAATGAGATAAGTCGTTATACGCCTTACAAAACTGTAAAGCGTATATTGCAAGAACGGACTGACCGCTACAAGTCGGAACTGACCGACTCAGGCTCTAGTTACACGCTTGGCAACAAGACATTAACAGAGTGCGAATTAGTCCTTGAGTATGTTTGAATACATTTTAAGGAACAGTAGGATAAAAACATGCACTTATTTAAATTAACTGACGAACAACTCGCACAAATTCTTATCCCGAAACGATTTGTACCACCTACTCCACCTGAACATGAAGGCAAGAATATGGTCTATGTATTTGATAGTGAGGATAAGTTTGAACTGACTTATGATGAGCTGGTGGAAATCATTAGCAAAGCTAGAATGGCTGGTCCGAAGTTGATACCTGTCTTAGGCACCGTGAATTAAATTGTGCAGTGTTCGCACGCCACTTGAAACATAACTTGATTGGAAATGAATTTGGGCTGAGAAAAATTCAGTTCAAATTTAACCTGACGGGCACACTAAAAAATGGGTAATTGTCAGATCGAGTTTGGACTACAACACTTTAGCTCATCGATTTACCATACCGCTAATCTTCACACCATTTTCGTAAATCCAGCGATCAAACTGTGATACTACATTCCGCTTATTAATCCAAGTCAGCATGGTGCTTTTCATAAAGGCAGTTTACTTATAAACAGGGAAATTTCTAAACAATTCCCCTTTAACATGCTTAGGCTATTTGATCCAGAGTTCATCTTTTTGCATCATTTTTAACATTAAATTAAATATAACCAGCGGAGTAACATTTTTTTTGTTAGAGCCGACAACTCTTTGAAAACTAAATTTAACGGTTCGCTCAGGAGCATCCAAATTAACTGGGTAGTTTTGTTTTTCTAAATACAGATGATCTCCTAACATTGGCTCTATACCAGTAATAAAATTAACAATTTGTTGCTCATCACCTTTCATTCGGCATTGAAAATGTAGAAAATTCTTACGCAGTTTTCCAAATAATAATAATATTTTAAGCGCCTTAACCATGTTCTTTTCTTTCAGTGCATCTTGCTGCCTATCATCTTTATAATGAAAATCAAGGAGAGGAATTATTTCATCTGGACGAGTCAGTTTTTTAGCCTTTTCGTAAAGTTCATCAAACCAACTCTCTTCTAAATTCTTACTATAAACATAATTCGTTTTTAAATTAAATTTTTGGCGATCCATCCATTTAGTGCTCATCCATTGACATCGTTGCATCCATTCTTGAGCTTGGGTATCTTCGCTTAATCGACCTTCTCTAAAACTTATCAAACGTTGAAAAGGTGTCAGAGTACTCTTCTCTATACTAAACTTCTTTTCTTGTCGGCCAGCCATCGTAACTGGCTGTGTTTGCTGATAAGAATTAAACCATTTCTGCTGCTGAGTATAACGATTTAGGTTTATGTAGTCTGTACTTGACTTCACTGGACTAAAACACTGTTCTAATACTTTTTTTGAAATGATACACGGCGAATTATAAATTCGATCGACTGCTAATAAATCCAAAACATGAAGGTAATTTGAAGCCGTTTGCTCAATACTGCTATGCCCCATCCAAGAGGCGAGCACCTGCCATTTATGTTGAATAATCTCTTCTTGAGCACGTGCTTTCATACCAAACAATAAATCCCTCATCTTTTTTGCTTTTACCCAAGGACAATCTGTGTAGGTCTTGATCATTTCTTTTGAACCGAGCAAAGTTATTGCTAGATAGTTAGCAGCACTGTGGCGTAATGTATGAAAACTAAAGCCATGATGCATACCTAATATTTGACTAAACAAATCTACTGTAATTTTGCTGATACATTGATCAGTTAATACACGATGATTCACACTAAAAAGTAGATCATCCTGCTGATTAACCAAATATTGCTCATAACGATGTTGTATGTAACGTTGTACTACTAAAAACTCATGTTCTGACAATGCAATTTTCAATGGTATTTGACGATTCGCACTTCGCGTTTTCAGACGGCGATATGAATTGTCTTGGATATGAAGCGTGATATTATTAAAAACTGTATTTTCTTTTTCTTTATAAAGTAGCTCTGGGCAAATAATATCTTGTATTTTAAGACAACGAACTTCATTTAATCGAAGTCCAGTTCTATAACTTAGTAAATACATCAGCTTTAAACAACTCAGATGATCGACCCACTCTGATGCCGTTGGCTCTTGACTTAAATTTTCTAGTTTTTCCAATAATTTGCCAAATAGCAAAGGACTCACTAGCCGTGCATTGCAAATTTGTAAATGCTTAAAACTTGAATTCTGTAACACCAATACCCCTGGAGCATCATAATTCTCTATACAGAATTGATGAAAATCTTTTAGGCGACCAAAACGGTATTCTGCGCTTTGGTGCATCTTACGAGAGGTTTTTCCTTTCACCGAATCTCGTTGAACTGCTTTTTCATCACGTTCACTGCTGTATTTCAATAGCTGCCGATATAAATCCTCATAGTCATCTATGGATTGTTGCTTTAAATCTAATTTATTGAGCCAAATCTCAAATATAAATTCTTTGCCAAACGATCCTAAGTAGCTTTCAATAGTTGATAATTGAAGCCCTCGTTTTTTTAAATGCATTAACCAGTGAATTAAGCGTAGTTGAGCATCAATTAAAGACTTTTCCTCCGTATTAGCATCAACTATCTTCTCCTCTAACACCCTTCTAGTTTCTTGCCAAAAACGTAGCGTGCGTTCTTCTTTATTCCTCTTTTTATCTAAACGCTCAACTTTTTGACCTTTACGTTTCTTTTGACCAAACAACATCAACTCATACGGAATCGTTTGTAATTTGCTTTGAACAGTCGGAACTTCAGGAAGTAACTGCTCTTGTTCAAAATGAATAGGGCGATTATCTGGTTCTGTGACTTGATTGTAATCATTATTCCACAGCAATCTAAATTCGGATGGCCTTAAAGCAACAGTATTAATCTCTTGCTGAAGCACATTACTCAAAAATATATCTATGCTGAGGTTTGGATTAAATTCGAGTACCATTTGCACATCATTAAATGCACGAAATCCACGGCGTTTAATTTGATATTGCAGATCCCCAAGACTTTTTTTCCTGCCTATCTTACTCAAGCTTTCTAAAATACAATCTTCAACTGAATGTTGCAGACAAAATTCTTTCTGAGCAGCTTTCAACTTTTTTAAATATTGCAAAATGAACTGCGCATATGGGTTAAAAAAAACATGTTTCCATTGGTACAACTTTCCCTGTTCTACATCGTTGCCATATTGAGAGTTTTCAACACGATAATGTAGTAACAATGGATTAGTGATTTTTTTGTAGTCCGAATGGTATAACCGAAAACAATTCAGATCTGTACCAAGCTCAATGGCCTCCTGCAATTGCTTCTGAATAGCAATCAAATGCTGTTCATCTGCACAGCCTGAAATATATATAAAACTTAAGCATAAATTTCCCCATAAGTACTTTGGTTCATTCCAATATTCAAATGAATCTTGCCAATACTGCCTTAATTCCTTAAGTACATGGATATGTAGATGCCCCTGTTCTAACCGTGACTCTGTACTCTCAATTTTTCTAGGCAGTACGATCCGTTTAGTATGTGGATTTAGCTTAATTCTGTATGATTTTTTATCTACATTCTGGTTGAATTGCTTCCTTCTTTTATTAAATTCATCTTCAGTAAATTGCATCAGTTTTGATTGTTCGTCTCGGCTCAACTTTTGACTCAAACAATCAACACTATCTTTAATGTCATGCCATTTTTCAGCGATCTGCTGATCAAGTTTTTGCTGCATTTCTTTCGTCAATACTTCAGGTGGAGAAGGCTGTCTATCTAGCGACTTTTTCACCATTTTATGAATATCAACAAATAGATCATCTAGTTGTGGTTTTATTAGTTCTTTGATTTTTTGCATACAACTATTTTCGCTCTAAGTGTTTAATCGATAAAGATTTGACATTATCTTGCAATTGCTGGCGGGCTTGCTGTACATAGACATTCGGGATAAGTGAAGAATGCGGATGAAAAGCCTCTCGGTCACGTTGGTCATGACCATACAGGGCCTGAATTAAGTGAAAAGCTAATGCTGGTTTACCCTCTTGCTGCTCATGCATCAAAAAGTTCATGTCAAAATGACGTAACCAATTCGAATACATATTCTTTGGAAAGACTCCTTGCATATATGAATTCACCCATTTTCTCGATAAAGGGATTAACTTAATTTTCCTGCTCTGCCATTCTTTGACAGTTATCGGCAAGATATCTTTACTAAAAATGACCTTACCAAAAAGATCATTTACAGTTATCTTCTTCTTTGCAAAGACTTGTCTAAAAAATGAACCGTACGCTTCAATAATTTGTTCTAAAAAGGCAGTGTAATTTTGCAGTGTTTTTATGAAAAAATCAGATAAAGGGATAAAACGACCATCTTTTCTTGCTTTACTATTTTTTTTATCATTCACATATAAAAGCTTGAGCTCAACACAATAATCATCCAAATTCCCCAACAGGTTTTTTTTAGGCCGACTTGCCAAACTCAACAAACTGATATGCCACATCCAACACGCATATGCATTAAGTTGATTAATAATGTGCTTATCTTCTTGGATGTTTTCGTGACAATGTCTATGTAAAATATGGAATTGCTCTTTCACAAAATTGGGTTCAAGTGCCAGTTGGCTCCCTATCCTTCCTATAGATAATGCAGATTGCACTTTGAATTGTTGTTGCAATATTTTTAGTTCAGCCGTGTCTTCAGTAAAATGTGTGGAATGTGGTGTAAGTGCTTTTTCTAAAAAGGCTAGATATGTGCTACTGAGTTGAGTTTTCGGTAGCCCGCCATAATAGATACCAGGCATGTGATGCTGACTATCCCGCCCAGCAATTACATGAGCAAGATATTCATTATATGTTTCATAATATATATGAAAATATAATTGAGCCTGCAGTTTTTCTACAGTGATCGAACCTACAAACCGATTATCAAGCCAATTCTTAAGTTTCGTATTAATGTGTGTTGATGAAATTAGTGGATTCGATGCTTGTTCTATATAGTCAAACCAAGCAGAAGGTAAATGTAGTTGATGTGTCATCACTTCATTCCACCGCACATGATTTAAGCTCTTAATCTTCTGCTCTGTAATTTTAAGATTTAATTTGAGTAAATATTCGCGACGTCTACTTGAACCATTCTGGATCAAAATTCCATCTTGAATAAGCTCGTTAAAATCCATCAGTGCGACGGGTGATAATCCCGTCAAAAGTGACAATAAACATGCTGCAGCGATTGCAGCATCCCTCCAGTGCCCGGATAACTCGGTTCTCAACACATAAACAATTTGCTTCAGTATATCTGGCGCCAAATAATGTGGATTTGTAACAAAAGGAGCATGACGGCGCTGGCGATGCCGCATTAGATGCGTCGCATTATCGCTGAGTATATAATTTAAATTTTTAGACTTTTCATCTTCTGAATAAAACTCCATTTCAGGATCTAATAGATCAACTTCACCCTCTTCATCTTTGTGAAGAGCGGCATCATAAATACTAATCTTTGCGTTATGTCCAATATCTACTTGCTTACCCGTTTTAATTTCACGAAATTTTTTGAGTTCATTTTTCGTCGGCCATTGCAAAACTTTGCTTTTTTTTGACTTACGCTGACGATGAACTACACGACGATCATCTAGTCTTTTAAAAATTATTAATAGAGCCGATAAATACTCTATGACTTGTACTTGTTCGAAATCTTTAATATTAAAAAGTTGATTACGATCCTCTTTTTTCAAATTACGTTCGTACGTGACATAACAATTTAGCAGCTTACTACATTCATGAAATAATTCAGCATGATTAGAATCCAGCACATATCGTGAGACATAGCGTAATAGGTCACAAACATGTTTTTGCTTATTCTCAGCTTTATCAATTTTTGCAAATTCTTGATACTGCCGATATGTTAAAAAACTCGCTTGTAGAATCAAATAACGTTGCGATGACAGCTCTTGTGTATTACTAGAATCTGGACATGCAAAAAAACTCACAGCAGCTAAAAAAGAATACTTACCGATCTGTCTGGAGCCTGATATATAGCTATAAATTTGTTGTGCTAATTTGTATAGAGCGTAGACATCTTTATACAAATCATCTGATAGATCGACAAATTGTGTATTTACAATATCATCACGTAATAGACAATAATCTTGTTGATATTTTTCTGCTAAATCTAAGAATTGCTCTTGTGTTTCAATGTTTGGCATATTCATTTTCGCTTAATATTTTTATCACGTTGCATTGTTTAAATTCATTGTGATCAGAACGATTTGGTAAAAGTTGATCCTTTATTGAATTCTTTGTTAGCTTAAAAAATCTTGCAAAAAATTTAGCATCCAGTTCTTTCTGAGCTTTTCTTTCAAAGCACAAGTGTTGTTGTGATTTTTCGATAAAATCATCAAGATTATGTATCAACTGTAAGATTGCAACATAATTAGAATGCACACGTAAGCCTGGCTCCGTTTGCATCAATAGCAAGATTTTTTGCCAAATTTTCACATAGATTATTTTGAACTTTGCTTGTACTACTACTTTCTGACTCTGTTTAATCTTTTTGATTTTCAGTAGTTCTGAGTTAATTTTTACTATCTCAAGTTGAACATTTTTTCGGTCAAAGCAAAAGGGCATGATAAATTGCCCCATAAAAATTTCTATATTTTTTACCAAATAGTCAAATCTTAACATTTTTATCGATTTAAAAAATGAGCATATCTTTGTATATGAAACTTCATTTAATTTATCAACTAAATTTTCTCAAAATTACAATTCTCAACAAATACATACGGTTTGCTTATCTATGACGGTCTAAATTTTAAGAATTCTTCCACTTTTTTTTAGTTTTCTGTTATTACATGAAACAATACCGTTGTATTACATTTTAGAAATGCTGTGTATGCAGCATTGATCAAAAAGATTCTCTGCTATACTTACTTCACGTGTAGCATCAATGGAGTTTCGAAATGCTCAGAACCACTGAACAGAAAAGAAAATATATTCAAGCGACACGTTCGCAAAACTATCAAGCCAGCCTAAAGCTTGAAGGCATTACAACGACAGCTCAAACAACTCAACAAAGTAAAGCTGAAATCTTGCAAAAATATAAGAAGTATTCGCAACCCGAATCTTAGTCAGGTGCATGTATGGATAAATATGGGGAAATGGGTGACAGCCTGTATTGTTACCCTGGCACAAATATCCTAAAGAACAAACTCAATATTCGTGATGAACAAATTTTAGAACAAGCTGAACTAGAACTGTCTGGATTGGCAAGTAACTTAATTGAATATGCTGAACCACCTTACGACTTACAATACTTAAAATCAATTCATGCGCAGCTCTTTGGCGACTTATACGACTGGGCAGGAAAGTTAAGACAAATCGATATTTCCAAAGGTGACACCCGTTTTTGTAATTTTTCCCGTATTGAAATTGAAACCAATAAACTACTCAAACCGCTTCAAGAAAAAAAATACTTTCAAGGCTTAGCACCACAACAACTGATTCCTCAACTTGCCGACTTGTATTGTGAGCTTAATGTCATACACCCATTCCGTGAAGGTAATGGACGTACACAACGGATTTTCTTTGAGCATCTGATTGCTCATTGTGGTTATGGTATTGATTGGTCTCGCATTGACTCTCAACAACAATGGATTCAAGCCAATATTGAAGGTTTTTATGGTAATTTAAATCCATTAATTAAGATTTTTGAAATATGCTTTATTCAAAATACCTAAAATTTAAGTAGTCGAAGCCCACAATCCTTAATGAGCCATCATCTTTGCTTCAATCCACTGATTAATTTCCCAAATAAACCAACAATCACGATTCTTAGAAATCTTAATACTCTTCGGGTAATTTAGGATCGTAATATTCAGATTACTTATCCAGAATTGAATAGATCGTTAACTTAGATAGACTTTTAAGCAATGTAACTTGCCGCATGTTTATCAACATATGTCTCAAAAAAGTCTGCCCATACATAGATTTATGGTGTTTAGTGCTTAAATTTCAGATTAATCTTCGTCTGATGACCTGAATGGATGTTACAGATTACATGCAGGTGAATTACTCTGTGGCTGTATCATGGCTTTTGTGCAATCCAATCCATTTGATCCGAATGTTCTCTTTTGCAATAAAGCAGCCTCTTCTGCTTTTCCTGAACCAACGAACTATGTCATTGATTTGATTCAACCGACAACAGTGATGCTGAATCAAATCTCCAAAGAAGGGATTAAATGCAAGAAATGTGGTAAGAAAAAGATAGGGGATGGAAGTTATTATCCGTCTAATTGGAACCAGCCCATGAGTCGAGATCAGTTGAGTAAGAATCATTTTAAATGAATAAGAGAAGGATGGCTTACCTCACTTCTCCGAATAACAATGCTATGCTTTTCAACCAAGGTTATAAATTGGCAACTACATTTCATTCTTCTTCATGCTGGTCCTATAGCCTGTAGACAATTACTACATCATTTGCATTCAATGCTCAATACAGCCTGTCAGCAGAACCGCAGCGATACTTTTTTTCGTGCATACATGTAGTGTTTAAATCCATTCATTTTTCAATGATCCTCTGCCGTTTATCACATTTATGGTCGATCTTTAACCTTGTGAAAAATGCACATACCGATCCCTTCAAACTGTCAAATTTATGTATGCATGACATTTAAAGAAAATTATCTGATCAATTTTTTTAGGTAAAATTCATCAAGAAAAAAGTTATTATTATTCATAACATCACCAATAACCACATAAAAACAATAATTTAATAAATTATTCTTCCAATTTTTTTATATTTAGTGTTATTACCTCTAAATCCATGTTTACCACCTTCTATTACATAAGTAATTTAGAAGTATCCACGATATAAATTGCTTGCCCTCACACCTCTCCCCTCTCACGCCCAAAAAATTTATACTGAAAGGCAGATTAAGCCCGTTCGAGTTACATATAGCCGCATGCTATATTGAAAGCATTGATGTGTGCTGAATTAGCAGGAGACTTTCACTTGGGAGATTCTAGGCAGCTAACCGATAAAAGTCTTCTGCCATTTGATTTGGTGTCTTAAAATCCAAGCCTTTTTGAATTCTTCGCTGATTATAA
>NZ_VPDX01000048.1:0-9078 GCF_013417475.1 Acinetobacter sp. YH12249
TATAATCAGCGAAGAATTCAAAAAGGCTTGGATTTTAAGACACCAAATCAAATGGCAGAAGACTTTT
Organism: Acinetobacter sp. YH12249; assembly: GCF_013417475.1. NCBI lineage: Bacteria > Pseudomonadati > Pseudomonadota > Gammaproteobacteria > Moraxellales > Moraxellaceae > Acinetobacter > Acinetobacter sp. YH12249. The sequence continues at coordinate 68 of NZ_VPDX01000048.1, forward strand.
ATCGGTTAGCTGCCTAGAATCTCCCAAGTGAAAGTCTCCTGCTAATTCAGCACACATCAGGTACTGGCTAAATAGCAAATCGATACATATCTTTTTCATAGAGGAAATATGATTTTAGTAAGTTCTTGTCTGGCTGGCTTAAAGGTACGTTATAACGGGACGCATAGCTTAAACGAAAAAATCGAAAAATTAGTCAAAGATGGAAAAGCTACTATGGTATGTCCAGAGATTCTTGGCGGTTTATCAACACCACGCGAACCTGCCGAGATTTCGGGAGGTAATGGCGATGATGTCTTAGATGGAAAAGCCTGTGTAATTGAAAAATCAGGAAAGGATGTGACTTCAATCTATATTGAAGGGGCATATAGAACTTTAAAAAAAGTTCAATTATTAAAAGCTACTCTGGTAGTGCTTAAAGAAAATAGCCCTTCATGTGGTAGTTCAATGATTTACGATGGTCAATTTAATGGGAATAAGATCTATGGCAATGGAGTTACCTCCGCTTTGCTTAAACGTCATAATATAAAAGTCATTTCAGAAGAAACTTTTTGGCAACTTTTACCCTAGTTCCTCCGCTTTTATTTAAAATCTTCATGCAACTCCAACCACGCCCCCCTTTGCAATATCAAGTCTCTTCGGTATTTAGAGATATAGTGAGGTAATAATCTAAGAAGCATATCCATTACTTCCACATCAGTTAAAAAGTAGTGGTTCAATTTTATGCTGTAATTCTTTAACAATTTTAGCAAGCTGATCATGTAAAACTAACCAACATTGCTCATGACCTTGCCCAATATATTCATCTATTATGAGTTGCAAAATGTCTTGATCTATCTGACTTAAGAATTCTAAAAACCATGTCGCAGCAACATCCTTGGCAACTATTGTTTTATGATCTAATGTATAAGCTATACGGCATAGCGCTAAAATTTGATTACATTCATCCTGATCGTCTTTCCAATGAGCAATAATTTGTGGATAAGTTTTTTGCATGGCAAATATTAATTGTTCATAGCTAATTGGATTTAACCAATCGCAAATATCAGGTCCAAAGATAGTAATGTTATGTAATTGGGCAGTTTTAAGTAAAATACTAATATCTGGATCAGATTGACTATAAAGTAATTCACCTTTGAGTAATTCTTCTCTCAACCACTCGCCATATTGTAGCTGATATGTATATGGATGATTTTTATTGGTAATACTCCCTTTTTCTAATATCGTAATTTCTAAGGCACGCGCTGTAGCATGACCAATCGGAACAGATATATTTAGAAAATTCTGCGCTAATTGTTTTCTTTCCTGATCGGTAATTTCACGTTCAATAATAACTAAAATATCAAGATCACTTTTATGTTTTAAACCACCATCAACATACGAACCATATAAATAAATAGCATAAAGCTTATCTTTAAAATTTTTTTGTAAAAGCTGTTTTACACTTTCAACTTGGCGACACTCTTCATCATTTAAGCTTTGCATATGATTTTTAATTTAAAAAAATAAGTAATGAATTCATAGAGCATTATACAGAATAAGTGTAAATAATTTAATCAATTAGTAAATAACATACTATTTTTACAATATATTTACTTTCAATATAGAGTTTAATACATAAAACTCTATCAATCAAAAAAAGCTTGAAACAACATCTGAATAGTAAGAGTCATTTCCTCCTCACTTAGAGATGGATCCGGAAATTTGAACAACTCCTATAAGTGATACTCTGCTCCTCAAATGATGTTATAAACATCAATATATGGAGTATTTTATGGCACGTAGACCAAGAAGAAATCATTCAAACGACTTTAAGGCTAAGGTAGCACTTGCTGCGATCAAAGCAGAAAAAACACTTGCTGAATTGAGTTCTGAGTTTGATGTTCATCAAAACCAAATTATTGACTGGAAAAATCAATTGATCTCAGCTTCCTCACAAGCTTTCGATCAATCAAAAGCTCCATCAGAACCTCCCATTGATCTTAAAAAGTTACATGCAAAAATCGGTGAGCAGGCATTAGAAATTGATTTTTTAGAAGGTGTGTTGAAGAAACTGGGCCGCTTCAACCACAAAAGTTAATCGATCACTCACTTCAGATTTCAGTATCTAAACAAGCTAAGTTACTGAAAGTCTCTCGTGGTTGTTATTATTATCGCCCAAAACCTGTTAGCTCATCAGATCTGAAGCTGATGCGATGTATTGATGAATTACATATGCAATATCCTTTTGCAGGCAGTCGTATGATGCGTGATTTGTTGAATCGTCAAGGGCATCATATAGGACGACGTCATACACGTACTTTAATGAAGAAAATGGGTATTCAGGCGTTATATTGCAAACCAAATTTAAGCCAGGCTAATCAAGCTCACCGTAAATATCCATATCTGCTCAAAGGGTTGGCTATTCAGCGCAGTAATCAAGTGTGGTCTACGGATATAACGTATATCCCTATGGCAAAAGGCTTTGTTTATTTATGTGCTGTGATTGATTGGCATAGCCGCAAGGTACTTGCGCATAGGGTATCGATTAGTATGGAGGTGGATTTTTGTATTTCGGCTTTAAATGAAGCGATTGAAAAATATGGATCACCTGAAATATTGAATACAGACCAAGGCAGTCAGTTCACCAGTGATGCATTTATTGATGTATTGAAATCAAATGGCATTCAAATCAGTATGGATGGTAAAGGTCGATGGGTAGATAATGTGATGGTTGAACGATTATGGCGGAGCGTTAAATATGAAGAGGTGTATCTCAAAGCTTATAGCAGTGTCACAGATGCGAAAAAGCAATTGAGTGCATATTTTGAGTTTTATAATCTGAAACGACCTCATTCGAGTCTAGACAAAATGACACCAAATGAGTTTTACTATGATCAGCTACCCCAACAAAACAAGGTGGCTTAACTAGAGCGGAATATCACTTATAAATACGCTTTTAGTTGTTCAAACAAGTGGAACCACCTCTGTTTGTTTGTAATGATATTTTATAAAATTCAATATTAGATCTGCAGAGAAAAACTTATCAAACTAAGTATTGGCTAGTCTTTTTCTTCGAAAAACTTATCAAACGAAGTATTAAGTTAATCTTTTTCTTCAACTTCTTCCTTAAACTCAAACAAATCATTCATCGTACAGTTAAAGTACTTACACAACTTATCGGCGACTGGTAATTCAATACGTACAGCACGGTCATAATACATACTTGTGAGCGTGTTGCGATTGATACCTGTTGCATGCACCACTTCACTTAATTTTAAAATTTTTCTATCGCCCATGAGGCTAGATAACTTACAAGTAATCATATTTAAATTAATTTACAAAAAATAACTTGCTGTGGGTTATTTGAAGTTGTTGACTGAGTAATACTTTGCTAAAATTAACCTACAGCAGGTTATTACAACTTATAGAAAGTATATTTTATCCATTTCAACTAAATTATAACTTTTTAAATATAAGGATTGAACCTGCATTAGATTATTTTGTGGAGATGACCGCCGTGTTACCAAATGAGTTATTGATCAGCCAGCAAGCTCGTGACTTAGGAAATCAATTAATTAAAGAAATGAACATCAATAGAAGTTATGGAATGGCTAATTTTCTTGGAGTAAATACTTGCTATGATAATCATCAGGCTGTACTTATTTGGACATTTCAACTGCTTGAAAGGGAACCTGCCTTAAATGAATTAGCAGAAATTAAAAAATATTTTCTTTTAATCTTTCCAGATAGTGTTTATCAATTAGCCTAAGTTGTTTTTAAAATTAATTTATTAAATAAAAAGCACTAAATCAAAGAAAGCTTTATTTAAAAATACCTATTAATTCAAAAACATACCATTTACTGAATATATGAAGCATAGGTTCCTGCTCTATCACTCACTCGTACTAAAATTACATCGCTCTTTTTACTGATACTAAACAATTTATGTCCACGCCACGTTCTGCGGCTTCGAGGGCTAGTTTTTGTTGAACCACTGAGAACAAGGACAACAAACTGCCTACTATATTTTCCCGGAGAGTGGTGTAGGAACTTTTTCATTATTGCTAATCATATCAGCGACAACATCAGCAACGAGCTCCTCTATTCCTGAGAATGCTTTAGACTGATCCGCATCAAGCCAAGACAATGATGGAAACTCAGCACATCATTCGTTTAAGACCTATTTTAATGACGGCACTGGTCGCAAGTTTAGGTTTTATTCCAATGGCGTTAAACACTGGAATTGGTGCAGAAGTACAACGACCACTAGCAACAGTTGTTATCGGCGGTATTGTATCTTCTACAATTTTAACTTTGTTTGTATTGCCTATTTTATATCAATGGGCGCATGGCTCTGAGAGTAGCAAACAGCAATCCGACGAAATTTAAAATCAAAAAAAGCAGCTTAATTACTAGGTTATGCCTAATTAAGCTGCTTTTAATATTGTATGCCCAACATTTTATTGATAAAGCTTACTGCGCTTCATCCCGACAATTTTCATTTAAAAACTCAAACTCTATCGTTGTATGCGATAAATGATAGGAAGATAATTTAGCTGCAACTTCTTGTTTAAGCCTAATTAATTCTTTAACGTCAAAGTTGTCACTCAGCTCAAGGTGCGCTGTTAAAACGTGACTTTCACCATCTAGTGACCAAAAGTGCATGTGGTGGATACCATTAACTTCAGGAAATTCCATTAGTGATAGTTTAATACGCTTTTGAGTCTCTTTATCGGGTGCAGCTTGAAGAAATAAAACGAGTGTTGATTTCAGGTTTTTGAAAACATTAAACAAGATGAACAGCGTGAACCCTATTGATAAAAGGGGATCTAATATCGGCAGTTCAGCGAACAACAGTACGATAGAGACTATAAGAACGGCAACCCATCCAAGTACATCTTCAAGAAGGTGCCATGTCAGCACTTTCTCATTTAATGTTTCACCCGCTTTTAATTTTAATACAGCATATCCGTTAACGGCAACGCCGAGTATCGCTAGCCCTAACATCCCCTCGACTACAGGCATTTCAGGATTGGACAGCTTTGGAATTGCTTCAAATAAAATCCAAATTGAGCCAATGATTAAAACAATACTGTTTATCAATGCGCCAAAGAGAGTAAGTCTACGATAACCATAACTAAACTTATCTGATGCTTCTTTATCTGAAAAACGACTTAAAATCCACGCAAAACCTATTGAAAGACTATCACCAAGATCGTGAACTGCATCTGCCATTATCGCCGTACTGTTAGTGAGCCAACCACCTATAAATTCGATAATAGTGAATGTCACATTAAGGAAAAATGCCCAACCAATACGGTCATCTTTACCATGTTGATGACTATGATTATGGTTGTGCATTTTGTACCTCTAGTACTTTTCTATTTCTTAGTTTTGATACATTCATATTAATCAAGTGACGTATCAAGCGTTGATATATCCAGCGTTTGAACCCCGACAAGTTAGTCCCTTTTTCGAAATAGAACTCATCAGGGGAATCATAAAGCCCAAAGTCATCATGAATACCTTCTTTTTGAATATAGGTATTTTCTCCACGCCAATCTGTATCTGGTGATGAAAAGCACTTTGTTGCAACACCATAACCACAAAAATCATCTTTTACAAACTGATAAGCGGCACCAATTTTGTTGAAGTTATCCAAGTTTTTCCACCTACGTTGATCGATCAAGGATTGGATATCTTTGTGTTCAAAATTAACGATATTCGTATTGTTTAAATATTTCTCAGTCATTTTTTATATATCCTTTTCGTTGCATACTTATACTATAGACTCTATAGTAACTATAGAGTCAAATGTCTGGGGGAAATTGATGAAAATAGGCGAATTGTCAAAAAAATCGGGCTGTTCAATACAAACGATTAGATATTATGAAAGAGAAGGATTACTGTTAAATCCAAATCGTTCAGAAGGTAATTTCAGGCTGTATGATAGCAAAGCACTTAAACAATTGGAATTCGTAAAGCATTGTCGCAGCCTAGATATATCACTCAATGATATTAAACGTCTTATCGAATTAAAAAATAAGCCAGAAGAAAGCTGCTCTAGCGTTAATGCATTAATTGATCAGCAACTTGCACTAGTGAATAAACGCATGAAAGAATTAAGGGCGCTTAAAGCTGAATTACAACAAATGGCTAGTGCTTGTGGTTCGAACAACCCAACATACTCATTATATTCTGCTGACCATGTAACACGGCAAGTATATTGTTTACTATCCATTTGAAACCCCATAATGTTTTAAGTCTATGTATAAAAGTACGATTTTCACTTAGCAGTACTTAAATAATCACCCCACCACTGCATCATTTCAGTCCGCTGGGCTAAATAGTCAGCGTGATTATAGCTGGCACGGGTACGGTTCTTATCAATATGTGAAAGTTGTGCCTCAATCCAGTTATCCTGGAACAAACCTGAGTCATTCAAAATGGTACTAAAAGTGGAACGTAGTCCATGAGAGGATAATTGATGTTTTCCATAGCCCATCTTACGTATAGCCATATTTAATGTATTAAAATGAATCGGTTGATTATGTTTCCGTGGGCTAGCAAAAATGTACTTTTCACCGTATGACCATTGCATGACGTCTTTTAAAATATCTAAAGCCTGATCTGAAAGTGGAACTAAGAAGTCGGGAATCTCATGGCCTAATATGACTTTTCGTCGAAACTGTTTAATATGCAAGGCAGGTATTTTCCAGACTTTTTCATTTAAATCAAAATGATGAGGCTCAGCCAATAACAATTCAGCCCCTCGCACGCCAGTATGTAATTTGAACAGCAGTGCTTTTTTAATAATCGGATGGGCATCCAATTTTTGTAATTTATACTTAAAATCAGATATATCCTCCGCTTTCAAATACGGATAATTTTTCTTGATTTTACTGTTAATGGCGATTTTATTTAAACCATGCGCGATGTTGAATTCACAATAACCCATCGCTACAGCGTAGTCATAAATTTGGTTCAAATAACTACAAGCTTTCTTGACAGGTTCTTTTACTTGGCGTCCCTCTATTTTTTTGATTACTGAAACCAGGTCATAACGCTTGATGTTTTGAAAAGGTAGATCCTGAAGGTCTGGATAAATATCTTGCTGTAAGCATCTTTCTGCTAACTGTAGTACACCACAGCGGGGTAGATCGTTGAAGGCATTTTTCAGTTTGAACTGTAACCACTCCTCCCCGACCTTACCAAAGGTGATGACATTAGAGGCAGTATCTTGTTCAAAACAGAAATCATTGTCTTTAAAGTCATCTCTGACTTGTCGTGCCTTTTTCAGCGATAAATCAGGATAACGACCTAACTGAATGCGTCGACGTTTTTTAGTTTGTGGATCTGTATAGCGATAGCACCAAGATTTTCTTCCACTCGGCTCAATCTTCAGGCTAAGCCCATCTTCATCGGATAAAAAACTGGTTTTTTCCTTACAATGAGCTTGGCGAACTTTAATTTCAGTAAGACTCATGGAATTTAAATGAAACCTAACAATGGGTTGATTGGATCAATTATATCAAAATAGAACGCTTTATGTATGATGCGTACACTACGCATCATATATATTTGTAATATATTGTTTTATATATTTAATATTTTAAGTATTTGTATTTTAGTAACCATTATAAGTACCACCTCTTCTTTAAGTTCCCAACAACTCACTTTTTCTGTCATCAATGTTAAATAAGTCTTGTGCTTTAAATTCTTAGATGACCTCCTCTACCCTTTATTATCATTTTTATAAAAGTAACTATATGTACTCATTAAAATTTGTAGAGCTCAAAAACAAAAAAGACCGCTATATAGCAGTCTTTTAACTTAATTAAATAATAATTAATTCATTTTCATCATAAGTGCATAAGCATCACGTTTGTTTTGACGCAATGATTCTATCTCGGACTTCGTCAGCTGTTTTACGAGAGTAATTAACTATAACTAAAAATATAGACAAATATTTGCATAAGTTCTCATTTTGTCTATGTCGATTCAGTAGTGGCAAGGTGGGTATTTATTAGAGATTTAAATGATTATCTTTTGTATTTTAGGTGAGTGTCTTGGTATATTAGCATCCATATCTATTGATTATCCAATCCCTTAACCTAGGCATGACTTTGTGAAATTAACACGCATCCACCATTGTAAAAACTTGAATGTGCAAAAGTACAAACAGCTTGAGAAACAAGCTGTTTTACTTGGTCGTATTCGTAGCGAGGTGTGGGCTAAATATGGTGCTATTTCAGGTTTGAATATCAGTGACAGAGCTATTCGTGATGCGTGGATGAAAGAAAGTCGTGACTTTGGTGTTTCTGCAAATGCGTGGAAAGAAACGCTACGTGATTGCATAGGTGATATTAAAGCCTATCGAGAAGCATCAAAAGACAAAGTAAAGCAGGCGATCCGAAAACGCACCTCCTGTAATAATGAACAAAAAAGACTATACACCTTGCTTAAAAAAGATGAATGGATGACTGATAATTTCCTCCATCGTCAAATGCGTAATCACTTTAAGCATGGTGTTAATCACACACATAATCAAATTATTGTTCGTGCGGATATGTGTAAAACCTTTGAGTTAAATGGTCAATGTTGGCTTAAAGTACCAAGCCTAATCCCTCGACAAACCATTAAAATCCCATTAAATACGACTGTTGATTTTGCGCCACAAGGCACACTTAGAATCATTCTAAAAAACGGTAATGTTGAAGTTCACTCAACTTATGATGCAGTTGAAACACAGGATTGTGGTCAGGAAACCGTAGGTGTTGATAAAGGGTACTCAGAAGCTTTTGTGGACTCTGATGGCGATGTATATGGGAGTGGTCTAGGCAAGCTGATCTCAAGTGAATCAGATTATTTAAATCAAAAGTACAAGCACAGAAACAAGCTCAGAGTGATGTGTGCTTAAAAAACAGGAGGGTTTAACTTGGTAAACTATACATACTCATTAGGAGTTTACCATGAGCAAGAAACAGAAGACTTACACCGCAGAATTTAAAGCTGAAGCCATAAAAGCCATT
>NZ_VPDX01000049.1:0-8976 GCF_013417475.1 Acinetobacter sp. YH12249
AAAGTTTTACGTACTTTAACTGAATCAACCTATGAAATTCAGCCTCAGCAAAGTCATTATGAATCTCTCGAAGTAGATGAGTTCTGGAATTTTGTTGGAAATAAAAAGAATAAACAATGGCTTATTTTTGTTCAAAAGTCATATTTTACCTCGGAGAAACCGGACATTTTTATTGGTGAGAATATAGACACTTTAAATGGGTTCTAACACTCTCGTTTCGTATAACAGCCATTATGTTAAATGAATGATAATTGACATTTTGTTCATTAATACTGATATGCAACGAATTTTATTATATGTCACCCCTCAATTACAAATATAAATGACTGCTCGTCTAATCATCTCCATTACACAATTAAATGTTAAAATGCATAGCTACTTCATCTAAGATAAAATATATGTATCCAAATCTACAGCACAGCTTCGAAAACAGCGTCATTCTCGTTGTAGAAGATGATTATGATATTGGTGACATTCTTGAAAAATACATAAAAAATGAAAACATGCAGGTCATCCGTGCATTGGATGGACAACAAGCTTTAGAGTGCCTAAAAGCCAACTCTATCGACCTGATTCTCCTTGATATTAAATTACCCAAACTAAATGGCTGGGAAATTCTACAAATCATCCGTCAAACAAGTCATTTACCTGTCATTATGCTGACTGCCTTAGATGATCAAGTGAATAAGATCATGGGGCTAAAAATGGGTGCTGATGACTTTATTATTAAGCCATTTAACCCAAACGAAGTGATTGCACGAATACAAGCCGTACTTAGACGAAGTACAAGCCAAAATATGGAAATAACTAATATTATTCGTTATAGAAATATTGAAATTAATCCAGATCATCATCAAGTTTACATTTCAAATGGTCAAAGAAATCAGTTGCTCAACCTTACGTTAACTGAGTATAAGATACTGTTTTTGATGGCAAAAACACCGAATAAAGTCTTTACACGTAATGAATTGATCCAAAACTGTATGCCTGAAAGTGATGCTTTAGATCGCACTGTAGATAGCCATATCAGCAAATTACGCAAAAAACTTGAAGAAAATGATGTAAATGGCTTATTAATCAATGTCCGTGGCGTGGGGTATCGCTTAGATCAAAATCATGAAATTTAACTTTTTTAAAAATTCTGTTGGAATTAACTTCCAGTTTATTATCATGATGAGCCTATTCAATTTAGGCATTACGCTGTTATCTTTCATGATTGGCTATTTTGTTTATAGCTGGGCGATAAAAATAGGTTTTCTAAATACACAAGTTATTAATTCAAATGAATTTTCAGTTACCTCCGTTGACTTTATCTGGCTGTTTTTAGTGCTATTAACAGGCTTTTTTCTTTCTACTATCCTCGCCTTTAAATATGGAAAACGCTATACACAGCCAATTAGTGATTTAGCAGATGTTATTCAACAAATTCAACAAGGCAATTTAGCACTCAGAATTAAACAGCCACATCATGATATTCCACATGAAATCAAGTCTCTTATTGAGAACTTCAATGAAATGGCAAACCAACTTGAAGTATCAGTTAAGAATTCAACTGTTTGGAATGCTGCAATTGCACATGAATTACGAACACCTGTGACAATATTACAAGGTCGCTTGCAAGGTATTGTCGATGGTATATTTATTGCCGATAAAGCTTTACACCTAAGCTTATTGAACCAAGTCGAAGGCTTATCTTACCTTGTGGAAGATTTACGGACACTGACACTTATTGAAAATAAACAATTACGATTAGAACTAGAAAAGACCAATTTAAAAAATAGTATTGAAAAATGTCTGCAGATGTTTAATGAACGGTTTCATGTTAAAGGTTTAACTATTGTTTTAAATTTGACGGATAAATTGGTTTGCGTTGATATAAGAAGGATGGAACAGGTCTTTATTGCATTGTTCTCTAACTTTCTAAGATATTCGAATGCTGGAAAAATAAATATTACATCTGTAACCACAGCAGAACATTGGGTATTGACGTTTGAAGATGAAGGTCCTGGTATTGATGAATCGCATCTTAAACACCTGTTCAAACCCTTCTATCGACTGGAAGACTCTAGATCATGTCTAGATGGCGGTACTGGATTAGGCTTGGCAGTGATTGATGCAATTATTGAAGCACACCAAGGTCATATTTATTATTCTAAATCCAAAAACTTAGGTGGCAGCTGTTTTACTATTCAACTAAATCGTAAGACATCAACTCATTTATAATGTGTTAAGTTCAGATTAATACGGCTTAATTTAAACCATAAATTTAAGATAAATTGATGTCTGAACTTAACCATTCTGTTTGATGATCCTCAAATAAATTTCATCACAATGAATTCTCATCTCGATATTTAGCTAGCATAAAAAATACCACAATGGAGAGTATCCCGATGATAATCCCTGCTGTTAATAATAAATTAACATGAGCTGAACTGAAGGCAATTTTACCTGCGTTAATCAATGCTGTACCTTGTTCAACGGGTAACTGGCTCGCCACTAAATAGGTATCACCAATCGAAAGTCTGGCTTTTTCTGCTAAAACAGCAGTTAAATCTGACGGCACTTGAAGATGACTGCCAAATATATAGGCCATGAAAACACCAAATAAAGTAATACCTAGTCCTGTACCCAGTTCATAACCTGTACTTTCAAGTGAACCTGCCGCACCGCCCTTTTCTGCAGGTACTGAGCCCATGATCGCAATGGATGAAGCTGTTAAACCAATACTCAGTGTTAATCCAATCGAAGCTAAAATAAAGGGAACGATGATTCCCGGATGATGAAAATCTGAATAACTCAAACTGACCAACGCAATTGCTGCCAATATTAATGACATGGTCGCAACCAGACGGAGTCCAAATTTATTGGATAAAAAACCAGCAATAGGCCCGCCAATAGCGGCCGCAACCATAATCGGAACCATAAAAAGACCGGCTTGCAGCGGTGTTAAACGAATGACATATTGCAGCTCCATTGCCAAAGTTAACTCAACCCCTGCCAAAGCGCCTGCAGCAACCATTGCCATAATAATGCCGGCTAAAATAGCAGGACGTGAAAATAGCGAAAGATCTAGCATCGGCTGAGGAGAATTCAGCTGTTTGCGTACAAATATGGTTAATAAGCCGATAGATAAAACGACCAAAGGCAAGACAATCAACAACGACTGTTTACCGCCTAAGCCTGCTTTTAGTGCATATACAAACGAAATCAAACCGACAATCAGCAATAGCGCTTGACCAAATGCCCAATGTCCAGGGGTTATAGCTTCTTTTCGGGACAATAAGAAATAGCACATTGGTGCGACAACCAGCATGATTGGGACGTTAATCAGGAAAACTGAACCCCACCAGAAATATTCTAACAATCCCCCACCAATGAGCGGTCCAATGGCGGCACCGGCTGATCCGATTGTGCCCCAAATACCCAGCGCAATGGCACGTTCGCGACTGTCTTCGAAGGTTCTGCGAATAATACCCAATACACAGGGCATAATCATGGCACCGCCTAATGCTAATAAAGCACGTGCGGCAATCAGCATAGAAGCCGTTTGGGAAAATGCCGCAAGGACTGAGGCAATTCCAAATATAACCAAGCCAATCAGCAGAATCTTACGATTGCCGACACGATCAGCCAAAGTTCCCATCGGAACTAAAAGTCCAGCCATAAGTAATGGATAAATATCAATAATCCATAAGACTTGGTTACTTGTGGCACTCAGCGATTGGGTTAATGAGGGAACCGCAACATGCAGTACAGTCATATCAATCACAATCGGCAGAAATGCAAGCACGACAGCGAGCAATATCCACCAGCGTTTCGGATCAAGATTGGTAGCTTTCATGATTAAACCTATATTGATGGTTTATTAAATCAATTCTGAAATAAAGATGTAAATGAAAGATTTGTTGTGGGCTAAACTCGTTAACCCACAGCTTTTATTCTCAGTTTTGATGCTTAATGTGCCGCTTTACGTTTCGAGAATTTCTCAACCATGCTCATGACGACAATAAAGAAAATCGGTACAAAAATAACAGCTAGAATTGTTGCGCTGATCATGCCGCCAAAGACGCCTGTACCAATCGCTTTTTGAGTTTCAGAACTAGCGCCACTGGCAATGACTAAAGGAATAACGCCACAGGTAAATGCCAAAGATGTCATTAGGATTGGACGTAAGCGCAATTTAGCGGCTGCAACGGTTGCCTCCACTAAACCCATTCCTTCTTCTCTTAGTGCTTTTGCAAACTCAACAATCAAAATAGCATTCTTTGCAGATAGACCAATAATCGTGATCATGCCGACCTTAAAGAAAATATCATTTGGCATACCACGTAACATTACTGCTAAAAAGGCGCCAATCAACCCTAGAGGGACAACTAGCATCACAGAGAATGGAATTGACCAGCTTTCATAAAGCGCTGCCAAGACAAGGAAAACGACTAACATCGACAACAGTAATAAAAACAAGGTTTGTGATTCCGACTGTTTTTCTTCTAGAGAAATCCCAGTCCACTCATAACCCACACCTTTCGGAAGTTGTTCAATCAAATTTTCCATCTCAGTCATGGCTTGTCCTGAAGATATACCTGCTGCTGGACTGCCAGAAATACTCAATGATGGACGACCGTTGTAACGATTGTATTGTTGTGGGGAATGTTGCCAAATTGGAGTAATTATTTCAGACATTGAAACCAATTTACCGCTTTGACTGTTCACCTTAATCTGAAGAATATCTTCAATACTCATGCGTGATTTGGCATCAAGTTGCACAATGACTTGCTGCATACGGTCATGATTTGGAAAATCATTGATATACATCGAACCCATTGAGGTTGAAATAATATCGGTCACATCACTGAAATTAACACCTAATGCCTGCAATTTATCTCTATCAATTTTAAGCTGTACAGAACTGCCATCTGGCAAACCTTCAGGATAGACCTCCGCCACGATTTTACTTTGTGCTGCTAATGCTAAAAGCTGATCTTGTGCTTCTCTTAAAGCAGGCATGCCAATATTGCCACGATCTAATAATCTCAGTGAAAAACCAGATGAGTTACCCAATTCATCAATTGCTGGTGGTAACACAGACATGGTTTGACCTTCTGAACTTTCAGCCATCGCTATATTGGCATTATTCACGACTTCTTGTGCCGTAATAGTACGCTCTTCGAATGGCAATAGATTGGTAAAATACATCGCTGTATTCTGACCAGATCCACTAAAACCAAAACCTAAGACCGCCATATTGTCTTTAATCCCCGTTTCTTGGTCTAAATAATTTTGAAACTCAGCAACGACTTTACGGGTACGTTCTTGAGTTGCATCCGCAGGAAGTTGAATCGAAGTCATAAACCACCCCTGATCTTCTTCTGGCATAAACGCAGTCGGAACGTGTTTAAAACTAAAAATCAGCACAATGACAATGCCTAAGAAACATAACATTGCGAGGGTTTTATGTTTAATTACTTTAAATAAACTGCGTTCATAGCGATTGTTCAGCTTCTCAAAACTGCGATCAAACGATGCAAAAACACCCTTTTTCTGATGGTCTTGATCAATCGGTTTTAACATCGTTGCACATAACGCAGGGGTTAATGTCAGTGCAAGGAAAGCTGAGAATAAAATTGAAACCGACATGGTAATGGTGAACTGACGATAGATAATCCCCACTGAGCCTGACGCCAATGCCATCGGCAAGAATACAGCGGCTAACACTAAGGTGATGCCAATAATCGGATTGGTAATTTCCTTCATGGCTTTAGATGTGGCTTCAACTGGAGATAAGCCTTCTGTCGCCATAATGCGTTCAACATTCTCAATGACCACAATCGCATCATCGACAATAATCCCGATCGCAAGCACCATACCGAACATGGTCAGCACATTAATCGAAAAACCAGCAAGCAGCATGACTGAGAATGTGCCAAGCAATGCAATCGGTGCAACAATCGCCGGAATTAAGGTGTATCGAACATTGTGTAAAAAGATAAACATGACAATAAAAACTAATGCCATAGCTTCAAGCAATGTCATGATTACTTTTTCAATCGAGATTTTTACAAAAGGTGCAGTGTCGTAAGGTATAGAGAATTTCATACCATCAGGCAGTGCTGAACCTAACTGTTCAATTTTCGCTTTAACACCTTCTGCAGTCTTGACAGCGTTAGCACCAGGACTCATTTGTATCGCCACAGCTGTAGAGGCTTTGCCATTTTCTAAAATCGCAAAGTTATACATCTGTGCCCCGATTTCGACACGAGCGACATCCGACAGTCGAACATTGGCGCCATTTTGTTGAGCACGTAAACTAATTTTCTTGAATTGCTCTACAGTTTCTAATTGACCTTGAGCAGTTAAAGGAATAGTAATTTGTTGCCCCGTCAAAGCAGGAACATCACCAATACGACCTGGTGATATCGGCAAGTTTTGGTTTTGGATGGCTGTATTCACATCTTGAATACTCAATCCATAAGAAACCAAACGATCTGGATCGACCCAAATCCGCATGGCTTTTTCAGCACCAAAATTTTGGACTTTACCAACACCGTCAACCCGCTTTAATTCTTCAATCACATAGCGAGTCATATAGTCACTGACATCAATTTCACTATATTTGCCATTCGGTGAACTTAAGCCCACCATCATTAAAAAACCAGACGACGCAGCATCGACCATCAGCCCTTGTTGTCGCACTGTTTGAGGTAAGCGTGACTCAATGGCTTTAATTTTGTTTTGCACATCAATTTGTGCAAGTTCTACATCTGTACCTGGTTTAAATGTTGCGGTGATTGTTGCTGTTCCAGAACTATCTGAACTTGAACTGTAATAAAGTAAGTTTTTGACACCTGACATTTCCCGCTCAATCAAGGTCACAACACTATCATTCAATGTTTTTGGCGTAGCACCTGGATAGATTGCCGTAATACTAATCTGTGGTGGCGCAACACTTGGGAATCGTGCAATAGGTAACTTGGGGATGCTTAGTACACCCAACAGAATAATAAATAAAGCAATCACCCATGCAAAAATAGGACGCCTAATGAAAAATTGGGACATTATTGCTGTCCTCCATTTTCCTTAATATTTGTAGGTTGCCACTGCTTAATTTTTAATTTTTGCTCAGGCTGTATACGATCAGCCCCTTCAACAATGACTTTCTCACCTGCTTGTAACCCTTGTTTGATCACATAGTTATTTTGATAACGTTGACCAAGCTGAACAGGCTTGCTTTGCGCTAAACCTTTTTGATTAACAATCGTAACATTGGCTTTACCACTAATATCATGTTGAATCGCTTGTTCTGGAACTAGGAGCGCATTTTCAACTTGAGCTCGGCTCATATTGACTCGAACATACATGCCTGGCAAAAGTTTTTGATTTTCATTATTGGCTAAAATACGGATTGTGACATCACCCGTATCAGGATCAACTTTAGTATCCGAAAATAGGATTTCACCTGTAACGTTATAAGGTTTACCCTGACTATTTAGGATTTCAACCGTATGTTTGGTATTTGACACGTCACCTTGCTGTAAAGCTTCCTGTAGTTTTTCATAATCACTAATTGATTGCTTTACATCAACATAGACTTTATTAATCTGTTGTATTACGGCCATTGCATTAGTATCACCTTGACCAACTAATGCACCCTCAGTCACTAAGATTTCACCAATCGTTCCCGAGATAGGGGCTGTAACAGTCGCATATTTAAGATTAAGTTGTTGTCTGCTTAACATGGCTTGCATTTGCGCCACATCGGCTTTTGCTTTTTGATAATCTGCTTCGGTATTGTTGTATTCCTGCTGACTAACCGCATTTACTTTTACTAATTCAGTGTAGCGTTTTAACAGCACCTGCAAACGTGTCACCTCAGCTTGTGCACGGTTTAAAGTGGCTTGATTGCTTTTTACATCTGCCTGAAATATTTCAGAATTCAATTTAAAAAGCGGTTGACCTGCTTGCACATAAGAGCCTTGCTTAAAAAGTACTTTATCAACAATTCCACCTACTTGCGGGCGAATTTCAGCAATACGGTAAGCGACAACACGGCCTGGAAGATTTTCAATTAAATTCATGGAATGCGGTAATACCGTGATGGTACTGACAACCGCTGGTGGCATTTCTGTTGGGGACTGTTCAGCATCTTTGGCTTGTGTACAGCCGATTAAAAGTACAGTTGTAATAAGTATTGAACCTATTAAATGATAATGTGTTGACATGCTTTTTCAGAGGGGGGGTTTTAGATACTACTATTTTGAAATAGCAGTGTTTATGAATTGCTGATGTTGTGTGGAGATTGTGTGGAGATTGTGTGGAGAGATTAAAAGATTTATTTTTTAATGACACGCTTAAACAGCGTGGCTTGTAAATTAGTATAAATAATTTTGTTGTTCTACAATTTTGATCGTATCTTAGTTTTTTCTCATAGTTCATGAACTTTAAAATTCTAAACCAAGACTAATATTTATATAAGCAATTGAAAATACAATACATAGTTTCTTTATACACTTATGAAGTGAACTTTAGGTGAACATAAGTTAAATAGAAATTTTTAATTAGTTCAGCACAAACGTACAATCTTTAAGGCCTATAACTCGATACCGTTCTCTCTTTGATGTTTATTGCTATCTAATTGAGTGAACTCTGTGGAAATATTTCTTTATACATTAAGCGTTATGTATAGCCCAGGCCCTGTAAATTTTATGGGGCTAAATTCTGGCCTTACAGGTCAATTAAAAAAGACTATAGGATTTTACCTAGGCATTGGTTTCGCCATGTTGATCTTATTCGTATTGTTTGGCTATATAGGTGAAGCTGTTATTCCACATGGATTGATTCATTATATTGCTGGCACTGTTGCAAATAGTCGGTGGTGATAAACTTATCATCCCCTTTTGCTGATGGAGCTGCACATGAACCCATTCAAAGGCCGGCATTTTCAGCGTGACATCATTCTGTGGGCCGTACGCTGGTACT
>NZ_VPDX01000050.1:0-7814 GCF_013417475.1 Acinetobacter sp. YH12249
GCCAGGCCTCAGCATTTTATTATGGTGATCCCCTGGGCGAAATGCGCCTGGTAAGCAGAGTTTTTGAAATGTAAGGCCTTTGAATAAGACAAAAGGCTGCCTCATCGCTAACTTTGCAACAGTGCCTCGCGGTCGGACTGCAAGTGATCTTGAAGCCACGGGCCCGTCCCACCCCGACATGGACCTCGATGCCCGAACGGACGTTAGATTTCGAGTTCTAGGCGTTCTGCGATGAAGGTTGGATCCCAGCCGGGATTGAAAGTGTCGACGTGGGTGAATCCGAGCCGCTCGTATAGGCCACGCAGGTTCGGGTGGCAGTCGAGCCGCAGCTTGGCGCACCCCTGCGTTCGCGCGGCATGGCGGCAAGCCTCGATCAGCGCGGAGCTGACACCCCGGCCCGCATGTGTCCGTCGCACCGCGAGCTTGTGCAGATATGCGGCCTCCCCCTTGAGGGCGTCGGGCCAGAACTCGGGATCCTCGGCCGACAAGGTGCAACAGCCGACGATGCCGTCGCTGCAACTCGCGACTAGGAGCTCGGATCTCAGGACGAAGGTCTCCGCGAATGTCCGGTCGATCCGCGCGACGTCCCAGGCGGGCGTTCCCTTGGCGGACATCCACGCCGCAGCGTCGTGCATCAGCCGCACAACCTCGTCGATATCACCCGAGCAGGCGACCCGAACGTTCGGAGGCTCCTCGCTGTCCATTCGCTCCCCTGGCGCGGTATGAACCGCCGCCTCATAGTGCAGTTTGATCCTGACGAGCCCAGCATGTCTGCGCCCACCTTCGCGGAACCTGACCAGGGTCCGCTAGCGGGCGGCCGGAAGGTGAATGCTAGGCATGATCTAACCCTCGGTCTCTGGCGTCGCGACTGCGAAATTTCGCGAGGGTTTCCGAGAAGGTGATTGCGCTTCGCAGATCTCCAGGCGCGTGGGTGCGGACGTAGTCAGCGCCATTGCCGATCGCGTGAAGTTCCGCCGCAAGGCTCGCTGGACCCAGATCCTTTACAGGAAGGCCAACGGTGGCGCCCAAGAAGGATTTCCGCGACACCGAGACCAATAGCGGAAGCCCCAACGCCGACTTCAGCTTTTGAAGGTTCGACAGCACGTGCAGCGATGTTTCCGGTGCGGGGCTCAAGAAAAATCCCATCCCCGGATCGAGGATGAGCCGGTCGGCAGCGACCCCGCTCCGTCGCAAGGCGGAAACCCGCGCCTCGAAGAACCGCACAATCTCGTCGAGCGCGTCTTCGGGTCGAAGGTGACCGGTGCGGGTGGCGATGCCATCCCGCTGCGCTGAGTGCATAACCACCAGCCTGCAGTCCGCCTCAGCAATATCGGGATAGAGCGCAGGGTCAGGAAATCCTTGGATATCGTTCAGGTAGCCCACGCCGCGCTTGAGCGCATAGCGCTGGGTTTCCGGTTGGAAGCTGTCGATTGAAACACGGTGCATCTGATCGGACAGGGCGTCTAAGAGCGGCGCAATACGTCTGATCTCATCGGCCGGCGATACAGGCCTCGCGTCCGGATGGCTGGCGGCCGGTCCGACATCCACGACGTCTGATCCGACTCGCAGCATTTCGATCGCCGCGGTGACAGCGCCGGCGGGGTCTAGCCGCCGGCTCTCATCGAAGAAGGAGTCCTCGGTGAGATTCAGAATGCCGAACACCGTCACCATGGCGTCGGCCTCCGCAGCGACTTCCACGATGGGGATCGGGCGAGCAAAAAGGCAGCAATTATGAGCCCCATACCTACAAAGCCCCACGCATCAAGCTTTTGCCCATGAAGCAACCAGGCAATGGCTGTAATTATGACGACGCCGAGTCCCGACCAGACTGCATAAGCAACACCGACAGGGATGGATTTCAGAACCAGAGAAAGAAAATAAAATGCGATGCCATAACCGATTATGACAACGGCGGAAGGGGCAAGCTTAGTAAAGCCCTCGCTAGATTTTAATGCGGATGTTGCGATTACTTCGCCAACTATTGCGATAACAAGAAAAAGCCAGCCTTTCATGATATATCTCCCAATTTGTGTAGGGCTTATTATGCACGCTTAAAAATAATAAAAGCAGACTTGACCTGATAGTTTGGCTGTGAGCAATTATGTGCTTAGTGCATCTAACGCTTGAGTTAAGCCGCGCCGCGAAGCGGCGTCGGCTTGAACGAATTGTTAGACATTATTTGCCGACTACCTTGGTGATCTCGCCTTTCACGTAGTGAACAAATTCTTCCAACTGATCTGCGCGGGAGGCCAAGCGATCTTCTTCTTGTCCAAGATAAGCCTGTCTAGCTTCAAGTATGACGGGCTGATACTGGGCCGGCAGGCGCTCCATTGCCCAGTCGGCAGCGACATCCTTCGGCGCGATTTTGCCGGTTACTGCGCTGTACCAAATGCGGGACAACGTAAGCACTACATTTCGCTCATCGCCAGCCCAGTCGGGCGGCGAGTTCCATAGCGTTAAGGTTTCATTTAGCGCCTCAAATAGATCCTGTTCAGGAACCGGATCAAAGAGTTCCTCCGCCGCTGGACCTACCAAGGCAACGCTATGTTCTCTTGCTTTTGTCAGCAAGATAGCCAGATCAATGTCGATCGTGGCTGGCTCGAAGATACCTGCAAGAATGTCATTGCGCTGCCATTCTCCAAATTGCAGTTCGCGCTTAGCTGGATAACGCCACGGAATGATGTCGTCGTGCACAACAATGGTGACTTCTACAGCGCGGAGAATCTCGCTCTCTCCAGGGGAAGCCGAAGTTTCCAAAAGGTCGTTGATCAAAGCTCGCCGCGTTGTTTCATCAAGCCTTACGGTCACCGTAACCAGCAAATCAATATCACTGTGTGGCTTCAGGCCGCCATCCACTGCGGAGCCGTACAAATGTACGGCCAGCAACGTCGGTTCGAGATGGCGCTCGATGACGCCAACTACCTCTGATAGTTGAGTCGATACTTCGGCGATCACCGCTTCCCTCATGATGTTTAACGCCTGAGCTCAGCCGACCGAAACCGCGTAGCGGTTTTGGGTCGGCTGCAGCGATTTGTTGGGCGATAGCTTGCCACATTCTCTCAACGATTGGGATTTGATGTACTTTCCGCACTTTGTAGCGCGACCACATCATGCTCCCCCTGGCCGCGAGAGCCCTTCACTCGGGAAACACAAGACAGACCGAGCACGACTGTTGCAAGGGTCAAACAGTACACGACAACCGGCCAAGCCGTGTTGCGCGGCAACAGCGAAATGATCAACGTTCCGATGCTTCCTAGCAGTACACCGCCCAAGCAGAAGTAGACTGCCGTGACCGTTCCAGCAACATGGTCGAATCCTCGAAGAGCGCCATTGGGCGCCACAGATACCGCTGTGGCGACACCAATACCCACTAGCCACATTGGAGCAATAAAGCCTAACACGGACTGCAAAGCCCATATTTCGGTGATGGCAAGCAATACTGCTCCAGCTATCAGGCATCCCATTCCCATTCGCAAGACACTTGGGCTGCCCCACTTGGGTATCACACGCCCCATAAAACGAGCCGTAAACACCATGGCAATTGCCACTGTGGCGAACAGCAGGCTGAAGCCAAGCTGAGACACACCTTGCCTGCCCATCATTAGTCCGGGCGCAATGGAGAAAAAGACGAAGAAGCTACCCATTCCAGCGGCGTAACACAACGTGTACAACCAGAAGTTCAGGCACTTAACGGGGAGTAGCAGCTGCGACCATTGCAAGCCCGCAACTCGTTGCACCCGGGTTTCAGGCCAGAATCGCCACGCTGCTGCAGATGCAGCGATCATGCCCAAACCTAGAAACGCAAAGATAGCCCGCCACCCAAGCCACATGTCGACGAGCGCTCCGAGCAATGGGCCTACCGCCGGGACTATGGCCAGCATGGATCCGAGTATGCCGTAAATGACATTACTTTCCTCGCGACCTGCGTAAATGTCACGTACTGTTGCAAATGTGGAAACAAGGCACGCCGAGGCACCACAAGCCTGAAGAATCCGAAGCCCCAGAAAGACTTCAGCCGATGACGTAAGAGCGAGGCCCATTGACGCCACAACGTAGGCGAGGCCACCTCCCAGTAGAACGGGGCGGCGCCCCAGTCGGTCCGATAGCGGTCCAAACAAGAGCTGACCGGCACCAATCATGACCAAGTACGTTGTCAGCGTAAGCTGAATTGTGCTCGCTGTCGTACCAAGCGCGTTTGGCATAAACGGCACTGCTGGCAAGTACATGTCCATGCCGAGTGATGCCAATAAATCGAACGGTGATAACAACAACACCGTGGCGGCAAGGGAGTACCGCCAACTAAAGTTTTTTGAGCGCACGAAACCATCTCCTTGAACAAAGGATTTGGCGGCGCTCCCGTAGAGCAAAAGGATTCATGAGAACGCCGCAACAACCGAAAAATGAAGGTTGCTGCGGCTTACTTGTCTGCGTTCTTGGAAGTGCTCATCTGCTGACTATCTCATGATTAAATTTGAATCGTAACAACTTTCAAGCAACTCTGCAAGGAGCCTTATTGTGCGCCCAACGCCGGAGTTAAGCCGCCGCGCGTAGCGCGGTCGGCTTGAACGAATTGTTAGACATCATTTACCAACTGACTTGATGATCTCGCCTTTCACAAAGCGAATAAATTCTTCCAAGTGATCTGCGCGTGAGGCCAAGTGATCTTCTTTTTGTCCCAGATAAGCTTGCTTAGCTTCAAGTAAGACGGGCTGATACTGGGCAGGTAGGCGTTTTATTGCCCAGTCGGCAGCGACATCCTTCGGCGCGATTTTGCCGGTTATTGCGCTGTACCAAATGCGGGACAACGTAAGCACTACATTTCGCTCATCGCCGGCCCAGTCGGGCTGCGAGTTCCATAGCTTCAAGGTTTCCCTCAGCGCCTCGAATAGATCCTGTTCAGGAACCGGGTCAAAGAATTCCTCCGCTGCCGGACCTACCAAGGCAACGCTATGTTCTCTTGCTTTTGTAAGCAGGATAGCTAGATCAATGTCGATCATGGCTGGCTCGAAGATACCCGCAAGAATGTCATTGCGCTGCCATTCTCCAAATTGCAGCTCGCGCTTAGCCGGATAACGCCACGGGATGATGTCGTCATGCACGACAAGGGTGACTTCTATAGCGCGGAGCGTCTCGCTCTCGCCAGGGAAAGCCGAAGCCTCCATAAGGTCATTGAGCAATGCTCGCCGCGTCGTTTCATCAAGCTTTACGGCCACAGTAACCAACAAATCAATATCGCTGTATGGCTTCAGGCCGCCATCCACTGCGGAGCCGTACAAATGCACGGCCAGCAATGTTGATTCCAGATGGCGCTCAATGACGCTTAGCACCTCTGATAGTTGGTTCGAAATTTCGATGGTCACCGCTACCCTCATGATGTCTAACGCCGCCATAAGTTGCGGCTTTGGAGTTGATTGTTTTGTGGTAGCGTAGCGTTAAACCACAAAACAAGCGACGGAAAAGCCGTCAACTTGATGGCCTTGTTAGCCTTATCAGCGCGACTGTGATGTATAAACGTCAAAAATTGAATGACCAATTTTAACAATCGCATCATTTCGCTCTGCCATTGAAGCCTGTGTTTGAGCTAGATAGATGCTCACAATAATTGGGGCTTGATGCTCACTCCACACAACTGCTGTAATACTCCGAGCACCAAATCCGCCAGCACCTGAGCGATCCGCAATGTTCCATCCCGCCGGCAATACTGAACGTAGTAAATTACCAGTGACTTGATTGTTCACCATCCAAGACTCTAATTTTTTCTGGTTCATTTCAGATAGCGCGGAACCAAATAAAAATTTATTCAAAGTACTGGCTATTGCCTTAGGAGTTGTCGTATCCCTCAAATCACCGAGCTTACCTTCATTTAAATCAGGCTCAATACGGTCTAGACGAGTCTCTTTGTCCCCAATTTGTCTTAAAAAATCAGTAACGCCTTTGGGGCCACCTACAGCACTTAGGATGATATTTGCCGCAGTATTATCACTTGTAGTCATAGTTGCGAAGCACGCATCATCGAGTGTGATTGCCTGCCCTACTTGCTTTTCTATTACAGGGGAATAGGTCACAAGATCTGCTTTCTTAATCTCGACTGTACTATTGGGATTAACTTTTCCTTGCTCAGCATCATATAGTAATTTAGCGCAAGCTATTGTTTTAAAAGTACTTGTTAACGGGAAGCGCTGATTGCCATTGTAATCCCAATATTCTCCATTTTGAGTATCAAGAACGGAAACACCTATACGAGCAGAAAGAGAAACTTCAATTGCCTTAACGTCTTGTTCAACTTGCTGAAACTTTGAACTACTTGCAAAAACCACGGATGGTATTAAAAGCGAAAATGCCAATAAAAACTTCATGTAAGTAACCCCATAATTTTGATTGTCACACATTTTATATAAAAGCATGAGGCTCCATAATATGGCTAACGCCCGCCTCAACTGCCGGAGGTTAATGGCGCCTTTTTTGCAGCTCCACCGCAAAAAAAGGTGACAGTAACCGGAGGTCAGATTGCAGGCGCTTGTTAACTCTTTTGCCAGATTTGATAACAATAGTTAATGTTAGACTCGAAATCTTGCTCAAATACCAACTTGAATGTATCTGGGATTTCAGGAAAAACTATGTCTCCATCTCGCTCGATGTCGACTGTTGAAATATGCAAAGTATCTACTTTGGAAATCAAGCTTTTGTATATTTCACCACCACCAGAAACGATAACATGATCCGTGATTTCCTCTAAATTTATTAAGGCATCCTGAATTGAGGAGAAAACCATTACACCCTCATCATTCGTAGAAAAATTAGAGCGAGTTACAACTGCATACTTTCGATTTGGGAGAGCGCCCATTGACTCAAAAGTTTTGCGTCCAACTAAAAGCCATTGATTATATGTAATTGCCTTAAATAGAAGTTGCTCGCCTTTGGCGCTCCATGGAATATCTGGTCCATTACCGATAATACCGTTCTTCGACTTGGCAGCCATTAGTGATAACTTCACGATTTCTCCCTCGAGTTAACTTTGTTTTAGGGCGACTGCCCTGCTGCGTAACATCGTTGCTGCTCCATAACATCAAACATCGACCCACGGCGTAACGCGCTTGCTGCTTGGATGCCCGAGGCATAGACTGTACAAAAAAACAGTCATAACAAGCCATGAAAACCGCCACTGCGCCGTTACCACCGCTGCGTTCGGTCAAGGTTCTGGACCAGTTGCGTGAGCGCATACGCTACTTGCATTACAGCTTACCAACCGAACAGGCTTATGTCCACTGGGTTCGTGCCTTCATCCGTTTCCACGGTGTGCGTCACCCGGCAACCTTGGGCAGCAGCGAAGTCGAGGCATTTCTGTCCTGGCTGGCGAACGAGCGCAAGGTTTCGGTCTCCACGCATCGTCAGGCATTGGCGGCCTTGCTGTTCTTCTACGGCAAGGTGCTGTGCACGGATCTGCCCTGGCTTCAGGAGATCGGAAGACCTCGGCCGTCGCGGCGCTTGCCGGTGGTGCTGACCCCGGATGAAGTGGTTCGCATCCTCGGTTTTCTGGAAGGCGAGCATCGTTTGTTCGCCCAGCTTCTGTATGGAACGGGCATGCGGATCAGTGAGGGTTTGCAACTGCGGGTCAAGGATCTGGATTTCGATCACGGCACGATCATCGTGCGGGAGGGCAAGGGCTCCAAGGATCGGGCCTTGATGTGGCACTGTTGCAAAGTTAGCGATGAGGCAGCCTTTTGTCTTATTCAAAGGCCTTACATTTCAAAAACTCTGCTTACCAGGCGCATTTCGCCCAGGGGATCACCATAATAAAATGCTGAGGCCTGGCC
>NZ_VPDX01000051.1:0-7027 GCF_013417475.1 Acinetobacter sp. YH12249
AAATGAAACGACAGCAAGAATTAGATAAACAACGAGCCGAGCAAGCACTCCGCAAGGCATATCAAAAACTAAGTAGAGGCGGAATGTCATTATGAGTAATCAAAATGATTTAGATGACCAGTTATATATTTTATTGGCATCCATGAAGGAATATCGAGAAGCCATAGCAGACGATAAGAAGCGATTAGAGCAGTTTTACAACCAAGTCGCTAGTGGAGTGCTAGACAAGGCTGAAAAATCGCTAGAAAACACAAATAAGAAGCATACAGGTGCATTAAACAACAGTATTCAGGCATTAAACGAAGCTACAAACAGGCTCAACTTAAAACTTATCTTTATTTTTGCCAGCACGTTTGTTGCTGTGATGATGGTGTTCATTTTGGCTATCTTTTTATACATACCAAGCAAAGACGAAATTGATGAACGTAGAGCAGATATGGCTGTACTAAAAAAATATCCGCTACAAATTCGAGAAAGTGATGGTGAAACATTGGTGAGAATAATGAGGAAAAATTGCTACTCGTTTGAACCGAGTAGTGTCAAAGAAAAAACGTATGACTGGTGTCAGATCGACCCTAAAAAATACTAGTTGATCGGTACTTTGCTTGGTTTTTCTCATTACAAATCAAATTACAGCAAGCGCAAAGTTGCCCGACTTTGAAACATGGCTTTAGCCATCTTTCAAAG
This sequence comes from Acinetobacter sp. YH12249, assembly GCF_013417475.1. Classification (NCBI taxonomy): domain Bacteria; kingdom Pseudomonadati; phylum Pseudomonadota; class Gammaproteobacteria; order Moraxellales; family Moraxellaceae; genus Acinetobacter; species Acinetobacter sp. YH12249. The sequence continues at coordinate 688 of NZ_VPDX01000051.1, forward strand.
CATCGAGCTGAAATTTCGCATAAGAGATTTTATGTTAAATAAGATGGAACTTAGACAAAATTTTATTAATAGTTATGCATTCTGCACAGTTAGTTTTAGACCTAAAGCATTTACTACACGATTAATCGTATCAAAACGAGGTGCTGAATCTTGACGGAGTGCTTTGTAAAGTGCTTCACGTCCAATTCCTGCTTCTTTAGCGATTTGAGTCATACCACGAGCTTTAGCAATTACACCAAGTGCATGAGCTAGTTCAGCAGGGTCATTCTCTTCAAGAACCATATTAAGATACATTACAATATCTTCTTCACTCTTAAGTGCTTCTGCCATGTCAAAGCTAGGTAGATCAGCTATTTTAACCATTTTTCAATCCTCTAAAGATTTTGATAAATCAACAGCTCGTTCTATATCCTTTTGCTGTGTAGATTTATCACCACCTCCAAGCATCACAATGATTACATCACCATGTTTGATGTAATACATGCGCCAACCTGGTCCGAAGAACTCTCGCATTTCCCAAACACCTTCTTGAAGATGCTTTACATCGCCCCAATTACCACGCTGAACCTTATCTAATCTTCGATTCAGTTTAAGACGGGTCATACTGTCTTTAATGCTATCTAGCCATTCATCAAATTCAGGGAGACGTTTAATCTCGGTCATGAAAGTTCCTCTTTATTGTATTCGATCGAATACACAACATTATAATGAATATATTTTATGAGTAAATGAAATAATAAGAATATATTTTATCAATTGATTATTTAATAACCTATGTTCTTGGCAAAAGGTATCAAACCTGCTCATAAAAAAGCCGACTTGTTTCTAAGTCGGCTTTTTACTGTTTTTGAAGTCAGTCAAAATTTTATAACTATATGAAAAACAATAATATTTTAAATTGCGTTTCGTATAAGCTCTATTATGTTAAATAATTAAGGATAAAAGCTTTATTACTAAATAGAACAGTTGCTTAAAGCAGTATAGAGTTAAGTTTGCATTTTAATATCAAGTTGTCTTTCAGCACCGATAATCACCATACGAATCCCATTTTCAAAAATGTCATCCGCATTCATATTTTGTAAGGTATTCACTCCTTGGAGCATGAGTGGATATATAGTTGGATCGGCTTCGAATGGTGGGTCTGATCTTATTTCTTCTTGCTGCTCCTCAAGGACCCACCCAACAATAAACCTTCCTAATGTCATAAGTAATGCAACTGCTTCAACAGGAGAAAACCCAGCATGAGATAACAGCGCAACTTGGGCCTCAATCGTGTTGAAATGTCCTTGACTGGGGCTAGTTCTTGCATGTAGACGAGCACCATCACGGTAAGCTAGTAGTGCTCGACGAAAGCTTACAGAATTAGCGAGCAACCAATCTTGCCATGTCATCCCATCGATGGGTAAAGAAACTAAATGGTGTTCATTTATAATGGTTTCCGCCATTGCTTCCATTAACAAGGATTTATTCTTGAAATGCCAATATAGAGTTGGAGATTTAATACCCAATCGTTGAGCTAGCTTGCGTGTGGTTATTGAATCTATGCCTTCTTCATTCAACATATCCAATGCGGTACGCAGGACTATTTCACGTGTCAGACGTTGAGGTGCAATATCTTTTTTACTCATAAATCTATCACTGATAGGGAGTGTGTGAGAGAATATTAATTCTATCATTGCTAGAGAAGGCATTTGTGAAGAAATCATTGAGCGTGATTTTAATCACTATATTTCTGGATGCTGTTGGGATTGGTTTAATTATGCCGATCTTGCCTGAATTATTACGGTCATTGGCTGGAGCTGAAGCAGGCGGTGTTCACTATGGTGCTTTATTAGCTGTGTATGCTCTGATGCAGTTCATTTTTGCACCTATCCTTGGAGCGTTGAGTGACCGATTTGGACGTCGACCTGTATTAATTATTTCAATTGCTGGTGCAACGGCTGATTATCTCCTAATGGCTGCTGCTCCTTCTCTATTGTGGCTATATATTGGTCGTATTTTTGCGGGAATTACAGGTGCCAACATGGCTGTTGCAACAGCTTATGTTTCAGATATTACTCCAGCCCATGAGCGTGCAAAAAGGTTTGGTCTCCTTGGAGCTGTCTTTGGTATTGGGTTTATAGCGGGTCCGGTAATAGGTGGAGTTTTGGGTGAATGGAACTTACATGCACCGTTCTTTGCTGCTGCTTTTATGAATGGGATTCTTTTAATAATGACAGCAGTCTTATTAAAAGAATCAAAACACAGCAATAAAATGACTGAGAAGGTTCAGGAGCAATCAATATTAAAGAAATTATCCTATTTGATCACTCAACCTAATATGGCTCCATTGCTTGGTATCTTTTTAATTATCACATTGGTTTCACAAGTCCCCGCAACTTTATGGGTTATCTATGGGCAGGATCGTTATGGCTGGAGTATATTTATTGCAGGTGTTTCCCTTGCTAGTTATGGAATATGCCATTCTATTGCACAGGCTTTTGCTATCGCCCCTATGGTAAAGAGGTTTGGAGAGAAAAATACGTTGTTATGTGGAATAGCTTGCGATGCAATTGGTTTACTTCTTTTATCTATTGCTGTTGAAGAATGGGTGCCTTTTGCGTTGTTACCATTGTTTGCCCTTGGTGGAGTAGCCGTTCCTGCTTTGCAAGCAATGATGTCCAGAGGTATTAGTGATGAAAGACAAGGTGAATTACAAGGGCTATTAAGCAGTTTTAATAGTCTGGGGGCTATAATTGGTCCTGTATTAGTTACTAGCCTCTATTTTATGACTCAGGCATCAGCTCCTGGAATGGTATGGGCATTAGCTGCAATACTTTATGTAATCACCCTACCCTTATTGCTTAAGTATCGCCTGAATAAATATTCTGGAGTTCCATAAAATATTTAATTTATTGGTTTAAAAACTAATGGATTCTATAGTTTATCTAAAATTAACATAATACACCTTATCCGAAATGCTTAGATATTTTCATTATCTTTCAATGTTATAGTCAATACTTAATAGCCCGAAACGTCATGCTCGGGCTTTTTTTATGATTCTTCACGTTCCACGACTAATATTTCATCAATGTTTCACAACTTTGATTAGCTCCAGTAAATAATTAAAACCTAGATAATAAGAACCGAGCGAGTGTCTACGAGCGATTGAGCATCATCAAAATTTCGACCTCGCTTTTTCTCTGATTACAAGCTCCCTTTCGATTTTAAACGGTAGTTACAGAGCATCCCGAATGGGTGCGAACTTTGGAGCTTTTGCTTTTCAAAAAGTATGAGCGAAGCGAATACATTACCAATGCTTTTGCTTTTAGATTTCATAAACAGGATTAACCAAAAACTGCCCCATGAAGCGAGGAACGAGCTTCAATAGAGTACGAGCTTTAGCGAGTACATAGGGCAGTTTTAAGCACTCCCCTCTTTTTAATATTTTTTAATTTTTTAATTTTTAGCCTCTACAATTAATTGATATATAAGAATAAAAATAGCAATAAGTACACCTTTATCTTGCAATAAGTACACCTTTATCTTGCAATAAGTACACCTTTATCTTGCAATAAGTACACCTTTATCTTGCAAAGTGACACTCAATAAAATAGAGTGTACTTATATATTTAAAAAACATGTGTGCTTATGAAAAAGGAACTAGTCGTTAAAGATAATGCACTAATAAATGCCAGTTATAATTTAGACCTATCAGAACAACGTTTAATACTGTTAGCCATACTTGAAGCTAGGCAATCAAATACACCCAATGATAAAGATTTGACGATTCATGCTGAAAGCTATATCAACCATTTCAATGTTCATAGAAATACAGCCTATAAAGTTCTTAAAGATGCTTGCAAAAGCCTATTTGATCGTAGATTTAGCTATCAAAAGCTGACTCAAAAGGGCAACATTGAGAATGTAATAAGTCGATGGGTACAACGAATATCTTATGTAGAAAATGAAGCTCTTGTTCGTATTAAGTTTTCTGATGATGTTGTACCGTTGATTACAAATTTAGAAAAACACTTCACCAGTTATGAACTAGAGCAAGTCAGCAGTTTAACTAGTGTTTACGCTATACGCTTGTATGAGTTGCTTATCGCATGGCGTAGTACAGGCAAAGTGACTATGGTAGAGCTAGAAGAGCTAAGATTAAAATTAGGCATAGAACCCAACGAATACAAGAGAATGGGGCAATTTAAAGAAAAAGTTTTACACCTTGCCATTGATCAAATTAATGAGTACACAGATATAAAAGCAGAGTATGAACAACACAAACGTGGTCGTTCAATTATTGGTTTTTCATTTAAGTTTAAGCAAAAATCACAGCCGAAAAAATTAGATTCTAAGCGTGACCCAAACACACCTGACTTTTTTGTCAAAATGACCGATGCACAACGCCATTTATTTGCCAATAAAATGTCAGAAATGCCTGAAATGGGGAAATATTCACAAGGTACAGAAAGCTACCAACAATTTGCTATCCGTATAGCAGATATGCTTTTAGAGCCTGAAAAATTCAGAGAGCTTTATCCAATATTAGAAAAATCAGGATTTCAGCCATGATTAAATTAAACAACCTATCAACTGATCTAAAACATGTGACCGTTGAATACCTCGACATCGTAAATTATGAAATTGCGAGGGAAAATATATGCGGTTATATCTTCCTATTATCTCGAATATCCAAAAATGCAGAACCCACCAAAAAAATGCAGATGGAAAGCAAAATACAGGACTTAATTTACTATCGAGATAATTTGCAGATAGAGGACAAAGACAATATTCAAAAGGTTTTAAATACGCTCATTCCCGAGTATCAAGCCGAACAGAACAACCAAACAGCTAAGAAAAATTAGGCTTCAATATCGGGCAAATCAAAAAGCTGTCTATCTCTATTTTCTGTTAAATATTCGTTGAGTTCAGCGAGTATTTTTTCTTTATTGGCTTCATTAGATTGCATCTTTTTAATTAAGTAAGAACCGAGCAAAATTTTACGTCTTGTATCGTCCTTTCTTTCTTGTTCCTTTTGCTTGGTTTTTTCTCTTGCATCAATAGCCTGTTTTTGAGCTTTTAACTGTTTCAACTTTTCTAATTGGGCTTCAATTTTCTTTTCGATATTTTCAGCAGATTTTGTCATAACGGTTAATTTCGGGATATAGAAAACCACTCAAGCATAAAACCCTATGAATTGAAATTCAAGCGGGCTATATGCTATCGTGTTTTTCATGAAATGCGCACTTACGACTTGAACAAAGTTCAAGTCAAAGTTGCGCAAGGGGACACCCCTTAACCCCAAAAAACTGCTACGCAATTTTTTAAAAGCAAAAGCACCCCAAGGCGACTGCATGGCAATTTATCATTGTTCCACTAAAACGGTGAACCGAAGTTCGGGGCGAACTGCGGTTGCATCATCTGCATATCGTGCAGGGGAAAAACTAGAAGATGAACGCACAGGACTGACCCATGACTTTACGAGAAAAGACGGTGTCGCCCATTCTGAAATTCTGTCTAATTTAGATATTGAAATTGACCGTGGTGAACTTTGGAACTTGGCAGAAAAAACCGAAAACCGTAAAGATGCCCGAACCGCTAGAGAATGGGTCATTGCCCTACCTGATGAATTAGACGCTGATCAACGTAAGGACTTGGCAAAAGACTTTGCCAGGTCCTTAGTTGATCGCTATGGAGTGATCGCAGATTTAGCCATCCATGAACCCAGCAAAGGCGGTAATGATAAGAATCATCACGCCCATATCATGCTTACCACCCGAAAAGCCGAATTGGACACGGACAATAAACTCACCCTGACCACCAAAACCGATATTGAACTCAGCAACGCCAAACGAAAAAGCCTTGGTATGGGTACAACCCAAGACGAAATTAAACAGATTCGGGAAACGTGGGCAAATTTAGCCAATCACGCATTAGAACGAGCAGGCTACCGAGAAAAAATAGATCACCGCAGCTATGCCGATCAGAATAACGGACTACAAGCCACCATCCATGAAGGCACTAAAGTCACCCAATTACGCAGACAAGGCATAGACACTGAAATCAGCCGTTTTAATGACAATGTGAAACAGCAGAACGCCCAACAGCTTGACCAACAGAAACAGCAGAAAGAGAGCGTTTTACAGCGTGGTTTAAACCGTGTCGATCAAGGTTTTGATCAATGGCAGAAGAACCAAGAAACCAAACGTCTAGAACTGGAACGCCAAGCGGAAATGAAACGACAGCAAGAATTAGATAAACAACGAGCCGAGCAAGCACTCCGCAAGGCATATCAAAAACTAAGTAGAGGCGGAATGTCATTATGAGTAATCAAAATGATTTAGATGACCAGTTATAT